>JANQOL010000674.1 GCA_028289675.1 Pirellulaceae bacterium | reverse complement strand
TAAGCAGTAAGCAGTAAGCAGTAAGCAGTAAGCAGTAAGCAGTAAGCAGTAAGCAGTAAGCAGTAAGCAGTAAGCAGTAAGCATCCTATGCTGGTTCTTGCTTACTCCTTACAGCTTATCGCTTACAACTATTTATCGCTTACAACTGTCTCGAACGGAGGTCAATTTCATGTTCAAGAGAATCAAGATCCGCAGCTACGAAGTTGGCTTGAAGTTCCGCGACGGCGAGTTCAAGAGCCTAATGGCTGCCGGTACGCACTGGCTGTTTGATCCACTGGGCAAGATTCGTGTCCGCGTGGTTTCGAAGCGTGAGCCATGGCTAGCCGACGAACAGTTGGATGTGATCGTCAAGTCTGGTGCTTTGACCGGGAAGGCTGAAGTACTCGACTTGAAGGACAACCAGCGTGCATTGGTCTGGATCGATGGTCGCTTCGCTCGGATTCTCGGTGCCGGCTTGTACGCTTACTGGACTGGTGTCCGCGACGTGCGTGTCGAGATCGCCGATGCACGCGAGGTGCGATTCGAGCACGACGAACTGAAGTCGATTGTCCGTGCATCGGAAGCAGCTCGTCTGCTCGATGTGTGCAAGGTCAATCGCGACTGCGTGGGTGTCCTGTTTGTTGACGGCAAGTACGTCGACCAGCTGGAGCCAGGCTTGTACGCGTTCTGGAAGGACGTTGCAGATTCACGTGTCGTCGAGCTGGATATGCGTGAGGCGCAGATCGACGTTAGCGGTCAGGAAGTCATGACCGCCGACAAGGTTACTTTGCGCATGAACGCTTTGGTCACATACTTGATCAAGGATGCTCGTCGTGCCGTGAGCGTTTCTAGCGATGTTCGCCAGTCACTGTACCGCGAGGCGCAGTTGGCGCTGCGTGCTGTCGTTGGTGCTCGTGAGCTCGATTGCTTCTTGACCGGCAAGGACGATGTGGCTCAGGAACTTGAGCAGCACGTCCGTGAGCAGGCAAGTGCATTGGGTCTCGAAGTGCTGTCGGTGGGTATCAAGGATGTGATTTTGCCAGGCGACATGAAGGACCTGATGAACAAGGTAACGGAAGCCAAGAAGGCTGCCGAAGCCAACTTGATCTCACGTCGTGAGGAAACGGCCGCGATGCGTAGCCAGGCCAACACCGCCAAGTTGTTGGCAGACAACCCAACGCTGATGCGCCTTCGCGAGTTGGAAGTGCTCGAGAAGATCGCCGCAGCCGGCAATATGAATATCGTGCTCGGCGAAAAGGGACTAGCCGACCGCGTTGTCAACTTGTTGTAAAGTTGGACATTTAACCTAGAACGCCCGCGTTTCGCACACCGATTCGCGGGCGTTTTTTCGTTTACAGAATGCCTGCTCAGCTAGCATCTGCCTTGACTTTGCCTGTACGTCGGATTTCATCCACCAGGCTTGAGAGATCGTGTTCAAGGTGTAAACGAACATCTGACTCGGCCAGGACCTTTCCGACGATTCCAATCGAAGGATCCTTCTTGCTTGCGAAGCGACCAATCACATTGAACTTCAATGGACCATAGCCCTTGTTGTTGTGCTCTTGGAACAGCTTCCCCTCTGTCGAGTACTTGCAGGCTAAGCCAAAATTTGACTCTTCTTTATCGGGCTTGAATTGCACCGGTTGCAACAGATGAAAGGCCCCATTCTGAAACCCGAAAGGTACTTTCGTCTCGTGATTTAGAATGGGTACGTCGATAGGAATATCTGTATAGATTCGATCTCCGATTCCTGCCGATTCAAATCTATTGTGCAGCGTCTTGGTGAACGACTCTCGACGAGGACTCTTCGCCTTGCCGCTTACCAGCTTGTCAAACAGCTCGTCGAGAACCGCAGTACAGCTGCGAACTTTGACAAAAGCCGGATCGGTCAACTGAAAATTGTTCCCACGCGTGTCAATAAACTGTTGAAGCGATTCGGTAGTGCCGATTCGAGTGCTCTCAGAATCAACGCGCGAAATAAAGCTTCTCTTAAACTCACTGAGTGCACTGGCATCGCTTCCTTTTGTCCCGAAGCAGTGCCGCACGCGCTCATTGTCTCTAACCATCCTCGCCTTCAGAAATCTCTGGTCCGGGACCATGAGCAGAACGCCAATATTGACCGTCTCTTGACGAGCGAGATCAGGGCAATACTGCACGATGCTGTAGTATCCTTTGTATGGTTTCATGTCTGCTCTCCGTCGGAGAGTTCAAGGTGTAATTGAGGTGGATCAAAAAGGCAATTCTCTATCGAATCGGCAACGAAACTCGCTCGCTGTACCAAGAAGTCCGACAATCTGTTTCGCACCTGAGTACTGAGTTCCCATTCGTGGGGGATTCTAGCTACAAACTCAGTGATGCCGGCTTGGGAAGTATTGCCTAGATTGCTAGCGAAACGCCGAATATGGTCGCGAGTGATCCTTTGGCGAAACTCAGGAAACAGGCCGTAAATCTGTTCGTCCCTAATCTTGTCGATTGATAGGACACGTTGGGTCAGTTCACCACCGTATTCAATGCAGTGGCTGAAATCCATCGCCCGTAGGGATAGGCCAGATTCGGACTCCGTACTGAAAAATACGTTGTCCCAATTGATGCGGTTGGGGTGTGTGGAGAATCTATCCGTATTGCGGAGCCAAGTGTCTAACACGACTAGTCCAGAGATTGTTTCGGGATTGTCGACTTTGCCAAGCATACGGTTGTCATTTCCCCATGTCATACCCGTTTCTGAACGAGTGACAAACGCAGGTCCTGGCTGCGCATTGCCGTCACGAAAAAAGGGCAGTTCATCGATTGTCGTTACTTCGATGATTGCAAAGTCAAACGTGGGCAGCCCCAGTACGCGTGCGAATGAAGTGCCCAGAAATTCCTTTACAAGTGCGTGGGGCCCATCGGGATTTCCAAGGGCTTTCATATATGCCAACCCCGAATCGGTCTCCACGATCAAAGTACCGGCCCCGCTATCAAGATTACCGACAAACCGAGTCACCTCAGTTGGCTGCCAACTACTACTTGGGTGCCAGGGCGGTGTGATTGGCATCGGCCCATCCTTGGATACAGGATATGTATGAGTCGGTCTTCGTCACTGTTGTTCTCTTGGGTTGCCGAGGGCGTCTTGAATTCATTCAAGCGCACTCTATAAGCCCTGGCTGTCTCGGCGGCGGTCATTCGCCGGACGGATGGCAATGCCTTACAGAATGAACATTCTATCGTCGACAATTTGACCACGCACTTAAGAGGGAGAAATCCATGCTGCGATTTGCCGCACTATCTGCTGTGAGTAAGCGAGCTAGTAATCGTGTGGCGAGAATGAACCGGTAAGCGGAAGAAGATGTCTTGCGTCCGATCATTTGACGAGGAAGATTGCCTCCAAAACATACGTCTTTCGACCTGGTTGCCATACACGGTCCAGGCCGTGTAGGTAAGCTCCTCTCTCCCGTACAGTTCGAGATATAGGCCGGGGCTCGCACGCTCAATCAACGAGCGAATGACTCCAGGCCTGCGACTATGAATGGTGCGACTGGCTTGAATCCAACTGGGCAGAGTTCGATCGCGAAACGCGAGATTGCCGCGAACACCGAGTAGCGAGGACTCGTGTGAGACTCGCCAATAACCTATGAAGCAAGTCTGGGCCTTCAGTACCAGCTTTCCAGGGTGGCGTCGTCCGCTGGCCGCTGAGCATATGACGATTCTTCCTTTTTTTCGGCGTTCCGCGCAAGAAGCGGGCTTGGCCGGGGTAACAGACTGTGAACCGCCTGAAAAGCCAATTGTTGCTCGCATGGTGAGCGAGCGAAACCTGATCACCGACCGACCTGACGAACTGCTCGAAAATGAGCGCCAACTCGCGCCCAAACCCCCAGATAGTCGTAGCAAACGGGGGTGAACTCATTCGCAGAATGTGTGGTCGTTGCCACGCCGATTCGCCAGCTGAAGCCCAAAGAGCTGATTGATCCGCTACCATCTGACGGTGGCAGAAGCAACTCGGAGCCGAGGAAAACACTTTGAATCTCAACACACAGAAGCCTTCCGATTCGAGCAAAAATTCGACGCCAGCCGAGAAGAAACTAGGGTTTCGACGAATGATGCTCGAGTCGCTGGACGCACGGAAATTGCTAGCGGCTGACCTTGATTTGACGCCACTACCGGTTGTTGATACGTCAGCAAGCGCTGTTTTCAACAACAATCATACGCACTCCCATGCCCATGGTCACATGCACCACCATCATGGTGGGAAGCTGGAAGAGCTCGGGCTGGCGCAGTACCTCTCACCCTCCGTCAAATTGGATGAGCTTTATGGCCAGGTTTACGTTGATAAGACGTCAGCGATTGTGGCTTCAGACAGTTTGTCCCAATTTGAAGTCGAGGCTTCCCAGTTGGTCGAGACCAGCAGTCATGTCAGCAGTATCAGTGGCGTTCGCCATACGTACTACAAGCAGACCTTGGATGGGATGGACGTTGTAGGAGCTCACGCAAATGTGTCCACCGCCGAGGATGGCACCATTGTGAGCGCGTTTAGCTCTCTTGTGAAACCGCAGGTTTCTGAGCTCAAGGCCAATCTGGTTGCAACGCAATTCTCGGCGTTCGACGCCATTGGTGTCGTTGCCGAAGAGTTCCAGTGGAGTTTTGACGTGGGCAATTTGTTGCCCATCGATGCTGCCACCATGGATGGTTCCTTTTTGTTTCTTGCCGAGGAGATTGCTGACGAGAACATCAAAGCTGACCGAGTCTACGTGCCCAATGCGGATGGCTTCCTAGATCTCGCTTGGCGATTGAACTTGAATCGCGTTGCCACGAACAACCAGTGGTTCGAAGTCACGGTTGGCGATCAGGGTAAGATTTTGACGGCGACCAATTTTGGCGCCCACGCTAGCTATCGAGCATTTGAATTCCCAAAAGAGAGTCCGCTTGATGGCCCGCGTACGAATATCGTCGATCCACAGCGAAACCCGCTTGGCTGGCATGACTTTGACGGGAATCCGGGAGCGGAAACCACAATCACACTTGGCAACAACGTTCACGTCTACGCAGACACCAATGCCGACAACGCTCCTGACGCAAACTCTTCGCCCAGTGGAGGCGCGGGACTCAACTTCAACTTTCCGTTCAACGGGAGTAACGATCCAACGTTGTACGCGGATGCGATTGCCACGAATCTGTTCTATGCCAACAACGCCGTCCACGACATTCTAAATGAGAACGGGTTTGACGAGGCTGCCGGCAACTTTCAGTTCTTGAACTATTCGGGGCAAGGGCTTGGCAGCGACGAAGTGTTCGCTGAATACTTCGACGGATCGGGGACAAACAACGCGAACTTCTTTACCCCTCCCGATGGGCAGAACCCGCGGATGCAGATGTTTCTGTTCACGAACACGAATCCCGCTCGGCCTTCAAGCCTGGACAATGGGATCATCATTCATGAATACGGCCACGGCCTAAGCAACAGGCTTACCGGCGGTGCGGCGGTGGCCAACGGCCTGCAAGCGACGCAAGCACGCGGGATGGGCGAAGGGTGGAGTGACATCTTGGCCCTCTTGTTAACCCAAAAACAAGATGATGTTCCCAACGTTGCGACACCTATTGGGCGCTATGCGACGGGGAACCCAAATGGGATTCGATCGCAGCCCTATTCTTACAACTTGGCGATCAACGATTTGACGTTTGCCGACATCGCAACGCAGAGCCAACCGCACGGAGTCGGCGAAGTACTTGCGGCAACACTTTGGGATCTCAACTGGGCATTGATTCGCGGCAGCAATCTGGCTCCCGAGTTCGACAACGCTCCACTAGGTTTCAGCCCCAATCTTTACACTGGCAATGGCGGCAACAACATGACGCTTCGATTAATCATCGAAGGCATGAAGTTGCAGCCTGTGAATCCAACGTTTCTGCAAACACGTGACGCTATTTTGGAAGCTGACCGGGTCATGAACGGCGGACTGTATCAGGACACAATCTGGAAAGTGTTTGCCAGGCGCGGTATGGGGGTTAGCGCAACGTCGGGGGCTGCGACCACGACCTCAGTAGAGGAAGCCTTTGACGTCCCGCTGACGAAGATCGACTTTGCCCGCCAATCACCGGCCGGAGGCATGGTGTCGCATGTCAAGGGAATTACGCCAAAGGAAATCAGCCCTTCGAACGACGTCGTGATTCCGTTTAAAGGTGAAAGGAATATCGAAGTCGCGTTCACCATCACTCCTACCTCGTCAACGGCGACCCTACGCGCCCGCATCGTGAGGGCAGATGGATTGGTCGTGCTGCCAAACCAAACGTCTCCGGGTGCTGGTGAGCCGGTGACGATTCGACCAACCGCGCTTCCATCGGTGGGCAATTACCGGCTGATCCTTTCGTCGGCTGCCGATACCACTCAAGCCTTCGTGGAGGCCGCGCGCAACGCGTCGCTCGAATCGGAAATTGGTGACACGTCCGGTAACAACGAACTCAACATCAATCCGTCCTATAACTTGACCGCTGGCTCGAGGATGGCTGTCGTTGGTTCAGGGAACTTGGGTCTGAAGCGATTCAATGATCCATCTGCGTTCGTAGATATCAGCAACTCGACCAACTATGGCTTAACAGATGATGGCGAAGTCACAGTCAATAGCTCGATCGGCAACGAGATCTTCCCGGCCGGACAGTGGACGATCGCCAACAACGGAGGCGTATTGGTGGGAGCCAATGTGAACCTGTCTCCAACCAACCAGAGTCTAGATATCGCTAGTTTTGCTGGCCCAGCACTATTTCCATTTTGGGACGACATCGACAGCGATACGGGTGACGTGCACGCCGCCATAACCACCATTGATGGCCAGCAGGCAGTCGTCATTCAGTGGGAAAATCGACCGCACTATTCGAATATTGGTAATGCCACGTTCCAAGTCCAGATATTCGGTGGAGGTCCGGTTCTAGCGAGGTTTGTGTACGAAGATGTAATCTTCGGCAACGCCAACTTCGACCGCGGCCAAAGCGCGACGGTCGGCTATTGGAGCCCAGACACGGTACTGGAGAGCTCGTTCAATCAAGCCGTGATCAACAATGGTGACGTGATTGAAATCGGGTACACCGACATTGATGAATACGAGTTTACGGCGACGGCGGGGCAGCGCATTGATGTCACAGCCAGA
>JANQOL010000652.1 GCA_028289675.1 Pirellulaceae bacterium | reverse complement strand
GACCAATACCATGATGATCTGCTTGGTACGCCTTCGCATCAAAGCGGCCCCCGAGTGTTAAGTAGGTCGAAATGCCGGCTCCATATTTGCCTATCAAATATTGTAGCCGCGGGTTATCAGACCAGCGGAATCGTGGGATGATCGAGCGAAAGTTACTTCGCTGCACTCGTATCCGCGGGAGTCTTCGGTGGCGCAACCGGAATTTGACTGCGTAATCATCGGCGCTGGGCACAACGGACTCGTCACGGCGGCCTATCTAGCCAAGGCCGGCAAGAAGGTGTGCCTACTGGAACGCCGTTCGGTCATCGGCGGCTGCAGTGTCACGGAAGAGTTGTGGCCTGGCTACAAAGTCTCGACAGCGTCCTATGTCGTCAGTCTGTTGCTTCCCGAAGTGATTGCCGATTTGCAGCTCAAGCAGCATGGTTTGAAGATTCTGCCGCGTGATCCCTCGTCATTCACGCCGACCACGGACGGCCGCTACCTGATGCTGGGGCCAAATGCGACGTTCAACCAAGAGCAGATCGGCAAATTCAGCCCAAAGGATGCGGCTGCATTTCCCAAGTACGAAGCACTCTTGGAAAAGGTAGCGGCACAGCTAGAACCGATTTTGTCGGAGGCCGCTCCAGATCCGCTGCCTTTGCCGGCTGAGTGGCGGAAGCGATCGGTGGGCAAACGAATTCGTGACGCACGCCAAGGCTGGAGCTTGTATCGTCGCCTCGGGGCGCTGGGCGACCAACTGCCCGAAGCCTTGGAATTGTTGACTGGTGCCGCACGTCCTATTTTGGAACGCTGGTTTGAGTCGGATGTGGTCCGCGCTACCTTGGCCACTGACGCCGTCATCGGTGCGTTTTCTTCGGTGTCCGCTCCGGGGACCGCCTACGTGCTATTGCATCACGTGATGGGTACCGCCGGAGGTGCGCGGGGCGTGTGGGGCTACGTTGAAGGTGGCATGGGGCAGCTGGCAGAAGCCATGTGGCGCTGTTGTGAAGATCTCGGCGTGCAATTGGTGCGTGAATGCGAAATCGCGCGCATCGAAACGAACCGAGGATCGGTGGCCGCGGTCACGGATGTGCACGGCAAGAGTTATTCGGCGCGATGCATCGCGTCCAGCGTGGATGCCAATTTGACGTTTCGCAAGTTTCTTCGGGACGACGAGTTGCCGGAGTCGTTTTCGCGGGCGGTGGCCAACATCGACTACTCCAGTGCGACGACCAAGATCAATTTGGGGCTGTCCGCACTACCCGATTTTCGCTGTCTTCCAGGAACTCAGGCTGCTGCGCAACATCGCGGAACGATCCACATTTGCGATTCCGTCGATTGGCTGGAGCGGGCCTACGATGATGCCAAGTACGGCCGCGCTAGCGATCGGCCCATTTTGGAGATCACCATTCCCAGCAGCGTTGATCCCACGGTGGCGCCACCCGGCAAGCATGTGATGAACATGTTTGTCCAGTTCACGCCCTACCATTTGCAGGGTGGCCGCTCGTGGGATGAAGTCAAGGACGCGTTTGCGGACCGATGTATCGATTTGCTGACGGAGTTTGCCCCCAACATTCGGAACGCCATCGAGCACCGGCAAGTCGTCAGTCCAGTAGATTTGGAGCGTACGTTCGGTTTGACAGGCGGAAATATCTTCCAAGGCGCGATGAACTTGAACCAGCTGTTCAGTTTAAGACCCGTGGCCGGTTGGGCGGATCATCGCACGCCCATCCAAGGGCTCTACCTGTGCGGCGCTGCCTCGCATCCTGGTGGTGGCGTCATGGGAGCCTGCGGCCGAAACGCGGCCCACGCCATCCTGGCGGATCGAGCCTGCTGAGCGAAGTCAACGAGAGCCGTACCAAGTCGTGGGTGTCTGCACGATCAAGCCGACTATGCTTGCCCCCCAATGCCAATTCCTCGGTTGCGGGTTACGATGAGATGGTGTGCCGACCGCTCGTTGATAGAAGCCTTGTTCACGTGGTATTTCGAACCACCGGCGGCAGTTTTCTTGTTGCCCATTCGCCTGCACCGTGTGCTAAGGCGAAACGGTCGGACGACGCAAACTAGATCGTGGATTACTTCCGGTGGTGCCTGCTTCGGCGATAGGAAGCAACCACCATCGTCAATGGCGCGGGGCACTTGTCCGCGCAACTCGCACTAAATTTTCGGCAGTTACGAAGTAGGAATTATGGAAGCTGGCATCGTGGGGCTGCCGAACGTCGGCAAGAGTACCCTGTTTAATGCGTTGACGAGTACTCAGGGAGCGCAGGCCGCCAACTACCCGTTTTGCACGATCGAGCCGAACGAAGGCATGGTCAGTGTACCGGACGAGCGGCTGGAGCGGATTACGCATTTCATTTCGCCCAAAAAAGTGATCCCGGCAATTCTTAAACTGGTCGACATCGCCGGCATCGTGCAAGGTGCCAGCGAAGGGCAGGGGCTGGGCAACAAATTCCTCAGTCACATCCGGCAGGTGGACGCGATTCTGCAGGTGGTGCGCTGCTTTGAAGACGATGATGTGACGCATGTCAGCGGTCGCGTGGATCCGGTCGCCGACGTGGACGCCATCGAAACCGAGTTGATGCTCGCCGATCTACAAACGCTGGAAAACGCTTTGCCAAAGGCCGAACGATCCGCCAAGAGTGGAGACAAGGAAGCCAAGTTGCGGGTGGCGGCTATTCAGCGCTGCCAGCAGCATCTGGATTCCGATCAGCCGCTCAGAAAATTGGACTTGCCCGAGGCGGAAGCCAAAGAGATCGCCAGCTATGGACTGATGACAGCCAAACCAATTTTGTACATCGCTAACGTGGACGAAGGTGATCTGCATGGAGAAGGCCAGCTGGCGCTCGCGGTGAAAGAGTATGCGAAGCAAGTGGGCGCGCATGTGGTCCCAGTGTGCGCCAAACTGGAAGCGGAATTGGCGGAGTTGGACGAGCCGGATCGCACTGAGATGCTGCAATCCGTCGGACTGCAGGAGCCCGCGCTGGCTACGGTGGCTCGGGAAGCCTACCGTACTTTGGGACTACAAAGCTTCTTTACCGCTGGCGAAAAAGAAGTCCGCGCCTGGACGGTTCCCACCGGTGCGACGGCTCCGCAGGGCGCCGGAGTGATCCACACGGATTTTGAAAAGGGATTCATCCGCTGCGAGGTCTATACACTGCCCGATCTGGAGGAACTGGGTAGTGAAAAGGAGATTCGCAACGCCGGCCGAATGCGCACCGAGGGCAAAGGTTATGTGCTGCAGGACGGGGACATCTGTTACTTCCTGGTGTAGCTGCTGGCTCGAGACAGCTTTGCTGTTCCAAGGTTGCGGTGGTGGGGCATGACGGACAACAGGCCACGAAAGGCGTTCAAAAGAGCCGAAATCTCCTGGTTTTTGCCATGTTTTCGATTTTTTTCGGCGGCAGCTGTAACTGGGGCAGGGCGGTCTACGAAGGTACTAGCGAGGTAGGAATTCGGAAGACCTC
>JANQOL010000630.1 GCA_028289675.1 Pirellulaceae bacterium | reverse complement strand
GTTTCGCTCATTTTGGACGTTGGTGTCCAAGGAGACGTGTATGGTCCGATTTCTAACAGCGTTGTGTTTGCTCAGCAGTTTTGCGTGCACCGCATTCGCGCAAGACGACCGTGTTCGCTTGGAGCAGCACGAGGATCGCATTTCAGTACACATCGACGACCAACTGTTTACAGAGTACATCTTCCAAGGTTACGAGAAACCGATTTTGTATCCTGTGATTGGCCCGCACGGCGTGCGCATGACGCGTGACTTCCCCATGAAGCTCGGGACGCCTAATGAGGCGGATGATCATCCGCATCACAAATCGATTTGGTTCGGGCACATGAAGGTCAATGGCGAGAGTTTTTGGCACGTTGGCGACAACGCGGGCACCACCGAACAAACAGATGTATCTGTACAAGAAGACACGCTACGTAGCGTCAATCGATTGGTCGATCGGGATGGCCAATTGGTTGCGATCGACTCTCGCGAACTGCGCTTTTCAGCACAGGGCGACCTGCGGTTTATCGACTACGCCGTGACCTACCATGCCGTGTTGTCACCGATTACGTTTGGAGACAACAAGGATGGGCAAATGGGCATTCGCATGCACCCAAGTTTGCGCATCAAAGGTCCGGTGGCTAGTGGCCAGGCCATCAATGCCAAGGGGGATCGGGAATCGGATATTTGGGGCAAGCGTGCCTCTTGGATCGACTACTGGGGAGACATCGATGGTCACGTGGTCGGCATCGCTATGTTTGACCATCCCAGCAATCTGAGGCATCCGACTTGGTGGCATGCCCGCGATTACGGGCTATTGTCTGCCAACCCATTTGGCATTCATCATTTTGAAGAGCAGCCGGATCCCAAACTGGGAGACTACACGTTGCCCGAGCATGAATCCCTGACGTTTCGGCATCGATTCGTTTTTCATCCGGGTGACTACCAACAGGCCCAGATCGCCGACCTGTATCAGCAATGGGCTCAACCGGAATCGGCTGAGCCGGCGGCTGCCTCTGACGGAGACGATTCAAACTAGCACCCTAGCGAACCGAAATCGACTTGCTTAGCCGCTTAGCCGCCACTCACCATTTTGGCGACTTGCAAAAACAACCGTACCGCCAACAATGAGCTCGACTCGATGACTCTGACTTCTTTTCCGACTTCACCCCGCCAACAAGACTCCCAAGAGAGGACCCCGATGAACGCACGAACTCCAGGCCAACCGCATCGGCGGAAGTTTCTTGGCACAACGCTGGCAGCCGCCGCCGGAACGTCGGGTTGGTTTTCCAGCCGTCAAGTGGCGCGTTCGAATTCACCTAACGAAAAACTGAATGTGGCTTGCATTGGGTCGGCCAATCGCGCGGCGGAAGATATCAAGGGCGTCGCGCACGAAGAAGTCGTCTGTTTGTGTGACGTCGATCGCAAATACTTGGAGCGCAAACATCAGGAGTTTCCGGACGCCGCATTATTTGCAGACTACCGAGAGATGTTGGACAAGGAGCAAGAACGTATCGACGCGGTCGTAGTCGGCATTACCGATCATCACCATGCACCGGCGACCATCCGAGCCATTCGGGCCGGGAAGCATGTCTACTGTGAAAAGCCGCTCACGCACACCGTGCATGAAGCGCGGCTGATCGCGGAGGCCGCTCAGGCGGCGGGCGTGGCAACTCAGCTGGGGACGCAGATTCATGCTGAAGACAACTACCGTCGCGTGGTCGAGATTGTTCGGGCTGGCACGATTGGCGACATTACAGACGTGCATGTTTGGGTCGGCAAAGGTTGGGGCGGCGGTGAACGTCCCGACAAAGCCGAGCAGCCGCCCGCGCACCTGGATTGGGACTTGTGGCTGGGTCCAGCCCCGGAGCGTCCCTACGTAACCGGCTTGTATCATCCCGCCAATTGGCGGCGGTGGTGGGATTTTGGCCAAGGAACATTGGGCGACATGGGATGCCACTACATGGATCTGCCGTTTTGGGCGTTGGACCTCCGGCACCCGACTGAAGTCGCAGCCGAAGGGCCTGAAGTGCATCCGGAAACCGCTCCGCTAGGCATGAAGGTGCGTTACCAGTTCCCAGCTGGTCCGCACAACGCGTCGCCCCTGAGCATGACTTGGTACGACAGCAAATTGGCTCCCACCAAGGTCGCCGGCCAACGGGTCAAGCCCAATGGCGGCGTGATGTTTATCGGATCCGAAGGCATGCTGTTTGCCGACTACTTCAGCTACCGGCTGTTCCCGCAAGAAAAGTTTACTGGCTTCATCGCTCCACCAAAGACGATTCCGGACTCGATTGGGCATCATCGCGAGTGGTTGAAGGCTTGCCGCGATGGTTCGCCAACAACTTGCAATTTTCAATACTCCGGACGCCTGACCGAAACGGTCCTGTTAGGTAACGTGGCCTTCCGCAGTGGTACGAAATTTCAGTGGGACGCCGACAAGTTACAAGCTGACAGTGCCGACGCTCAGCAATTTGTGTCCAAGGAATATCGCGCGGGCTGGGAAGTCGAACTGGAACCAGCGGCCGTCTAAAGCTTGGCCGCCTGCTAACACGCTGCGGCCAATGCAATATTCGAACTAGAGAACCAAGCTGCCTTCGTCTTCCACGTCCGACTCCGTGATCTCGCCGCCGGATGACTCAGGTTGTTCGACTGGGCGAACTTTGATCGAACCGTTGGACGTGCGCATCGTCATCTTGTTTTCGACGAGCTCGACTTGGCCGTCTCCGACGATGGCGTGAAATCGGCGTTTGCCTTCTTCCAGGATCCGTTGCGTGGGCAGCTCGCACTTGATGGAACCGTTGGAGGTGCGGGTGGCGATCTCCGTCAACTGATCAGCAGGCAACCTGACGCTGATCGAACCATTGCTGGTGCGCAGTTCATTGTCCAATCCAAAGGGAATGCCCGAGTAGTTGATTTTGCCATTGCTGGTTGTCAGGTTGACGGTGCCCTGGCAATCGGCAACGGTAATGGTGCCATTGCTGGTCTTGGCCAATACGTCGTGTTGGATTCGTTGGAGATCAATCGTGCCGTTGCTCGTGTGCGCGTCCACCTTGGCAAGCATGTCGCGAACGGTGATGGTGCCATTGCTGGAGCGCAGATACAGTTCACACGTTTTCGGAACTTTTAACTTGAATCCGGCCGCCGCCATCCACTGGTCGGATGGCTTTGTCGCTTTGATGACCAGTTTGCCTGCGTCTGCCGAAACCTCGTAGTCAAGCAGCTCACAGTTTTGTTCGGCCTCCTCCTCGGAGCCCCCGTAAGCTTTGTAAGTCACCTCCATCTCGACCACCGGCTGGTCGTGCGGTTCCACGGATACGCGGCCATTGAACGTGGTCAGATCGATGGCCGTGAGCGGTTCGGTTTCAATCGTATCGTTGACCGTCCGCGTGGAGTGAAAACGGGGCATGATGTGACACCCAGAGCTGAGAATCAGCAGACTAGCGGCGGTAAGCAAAATACGCATGACAACCCTTGAGACAGATCGAGCAAACTTGGGTGATCCGCGTGTACGTGCCGCGGAATCGTGGTTCCATCGTAGGTCGATTCGCCGCGGATCGCCATATCTTGCTAGGCAGCGACAGAATTGGTCAAAAAAGCCTAGAACTGGGGGCAAAACGGCGCGATTGTCTTCTGATATAGTGAAATTTTGGCAATCATTGACCACCGGCATGGCCGCTGGGTCGGGTTAGGCCCCTACGGGGCCAAAGAAACACCAGTCGCACTCGTGATCAGGAGCAGCCGCTGCTCGTACTCGAAACTCTTTACTCTTTGGTTCTGAGGAGCGCGCATGAACGCCAGCGTCGCTGAGCAAGTTCACACAGCGCTCCGCCAGCAGCAGTGCCTCATTGGGTTCGCACCAGCAAAGCCGACAACCCTTCGTTGGTACGCGTTGACTGCCGGTCGTCATTTGCCAACTCTGCGGGAACTTCCGCATAGCGACTATTGCATGGGAAATTGGGAAGGAAAATAGATGTTATCCAACGAGCACCAGGGCCTGCCTGGTTTGGCACGGCTACTACTCGGGTTGATTGTTTTGGCGGGGCCAGCGACGGCACTGGCGGCGGACGAGCAACGTCCAAACGTGCTGCTGATCCTGTGCGATGACATTCGCTACAACGCGCTCAGCTGTTTAGGCCATCCGCACCTCAAGACTCCGAACATCGACGCTTTAGCGACCGAAGGTCACCTGTTCAAGAATAGCTTCTGCACCACCAGCTTATGTTCACCCAGCCGAGCGTCGATTCTCAGCGGTCTGTATGCGCACGCACATGGCGTCACCAACAACTTCACCGAGTATCCCGACGATATGCAGACGTTTCCACTGCGTTTGCAAGCTGCCGGTTACGAGACGGCCTACGTCGGCAAATACCACATGGGAGAAGACAACGACCAACCTAGGCCAGGATTTGATCACTTTGTGACCCACAAGGGCCAAGGCAAGTACTTTGACACGGAATTCAACTTCAACGGCCAGGACCGCCGCGTCGTGGCCGGGTACTACACGCAAGTTGTGACCGACATGGCGGAGGACTGGATTCGGGGTCGCCAAGGCGACCGTCCTTGGATGCTCATGCTAGGACACAAAGCACCGCACAGCTTTTACTTGCCGGAGCCCAAGTACGAACGTGCCTTCGATGATGTTGAAGTTAACTATCCGCACTCCGCATTTCAGCTCTCGGGAAAACCCGAGTGGATCAAGAAGCGGTTGACCACCTGGCACGGCATCTACGGACCGATATTTGATTGGCGCAAAGATTTTCCGGATACTTCCGCCGCGGGTGTGATGGATTTCCAGCGAATGGTGCGCGCGTACTGGGGTACCATCCTCAGTGTTGACGACAGCGTCGGACGCTTGACCGAACTGCTACGAGAG
>JANQOL010000624.1 GCA_028289675.1 Pirellulaceae bacterium | reverse complement strand
GGCGACGGCGGTCGCCGAGTTCGAGCCCAATCGCGTTTTGGCGTACAACATCGGACGAGAGTCCGAGCAGCTGATGGAGCAAGCGATCGAAGAGTCGTCGGCCGCCTTAGAAGTGCTGTTTGGCAGTCCCGATGATCCCCGGGTGCCGGATTTCATCAGCGAAGACGAACAACTGAGTTCACTGGTGGACATTGAGAAACTGCGCTTGGCGGCCGGACCGGTGGGAACGGGAGGGCTCTATCGCCAGCACTGCTCGACTTGTCATGGCGTTACCGGTCACGGCCGTGGGCCCACGGCGGCGTTGGTGGATCCGTATCCTCGCGACTACCGCTTGGGCAAATTCAAATTCAAAAGCACTCCGGTAGGTAGCAAGCCCACCAAGGCAGATTTGGCATATCTGATTAAGCATGGAATTCCCGGCTCGTCGATGGTGCCGATTCCACAGTTAAACGACGAAGATATCGCCGCATTGGTGGACTATGTGATCTACCTGTCTTGGCGCGGCGAAGTGGAACGAAGCATGTTGCTGGAAGCGGGCCTGCTGTACTACTCCGATGGCGAGGTGTTGTACGATCCGTCGCTGGCGGATTCCGATCCGGAACTGTTCGAAGAAAAGTGGGAGCTTATACAGGAATTCACCGTCGATGTGGCAACTTCCTGGGCAGACGCAGACAGCCAGCAACTGGAGGTGCCGAAGCGCGATCCCAGCGTGGTGCCCGATAGTGTCGAACAGGTACTGGCAGCCATGGCCGCACCCGAGGATTCACCTATAAAGCAGTCCGTTGCCCGAGGCCAGCAGTTATTCGTCAGTGAAAAGACGTCGTGTTCCAAGTGCCATGGTCCGCAAGGGCGCGGTGATGGACAAGCCAACGACTACGATGAATGGACGAAAGACTGGACCAAGAAGTACGGCGTGAATCCGGAAGACGAGTCGGCGCATATACCGTTGATTGCCCGCGGCGCGCTTCCCGTCCGCAAGGTCTCGCCTCGAAATTTCGAAACAGGCGTGTACCGTGGTGGGCCGCGGCCAGAACAATTATATCAACGGATCGCCTTGGGGATCGACGGCACGCCCATGCCGGCGGCCAGCGTGGAGCCGGAGGCGATTTGGGACTTGGTGAACTTTGTTCGCTCCCTGGTTGTCCCCACGAAGGAATCCGCGGTGGACACCACCACGGCAGTTGCGGACGCGACGGCGCGATAGCTTGGGTCGTCGAGAACGAAGGTTGGCGGCGCTATTCGGGCGGCAGGAGGGCCCGCACCTATGTTGATTCGAAAGATTGTTGAAGACGACAACGCGGCTGTTGCCGATGTGATTCGTTCCGTAATGACCGAACATGGAGCGGTGGGAGAAGGATTCTCTATCCAGGACGCCGAAGTCGATACGATGTATCAGGCTTACCAAGGACCGCGAACGATCATGTATGTCATCGAGCATCAGGCCGAGGTTGCGGGCTGCGGAGGACTGGGGCCTTTGGTCGGGGGCGAGTCCAACGTGTGCGAGCTGAAGAAGATGTACTTCAAGCCACAGATTCGCGGCCAGGGATTAGGACGCATCCTGGGCGAGATGCTGATCGTCGACGCGCGCCGCCTGGGCTATCGGCAGATCTACATCGAGACGTTGGCCAGCATGCAGGCGGCCAATCAACTCTATCAGAAGTTAGGGTTCGAGCGTCGTGACGAAAAACTGGGTGACACCGGACATTGCGGTTGCGACACGTTCTATGACATGCACATCGATGCCCCATCGGTAGATCCCAGTCTCTTGGCCTAAACCCGCGGGGGCGCGATCTTGTCAGGGAGATTGGGGTTTTGGCCGAATTAGGCTGAGTTTCGGGTGTTTGGGTTTCAGGCCGCCGAGACGCAGGTAGCTGCGACGCTTTGCCCCAGCGAATTACGCGTTGCGATCAGCGAGTTTCGGTGGTTCACTAGATGGA
>JANQOL010000581.1 GCA_028289675.1 Pirellulaceae bacterium | reverse complement strand
GCAGTCACGCCCGCGGCGATCGGTGTTTGACGACGATCTGCCGGATCTCGACCAACTGGTCAGCGAACCGGAGCCGACGCCAATCGCTCCGGAGGTGGTACCTGCGGCGCCCGGACGTCCGCCGGCTCAGCCGCAGCGGTCGAGATCCGGCAGATCGTCGTCAAACACCGATCGCCGCGGGCGTGACTGCGTTGCCTCGTCATTGACCGGCGAGTCTCCGTCCGGCAAGTCACGGTCCGGCCCCGGCGGTGACTTGTGACCCTCGGCCGAGACCGGCTGGCCAGCGGATGAAGCTGATTGCGCGTCCACGGACTGAGCACCCACCGGCGCGGGCTCGTTGCTTAGTTCTTGGTCACTGTCAAAGGGAATTGCATCCAGATTCGCGGACGCCTGGGCGGCTTCCGTTGGCACTCCAGCGGCGCGAATGGGCTCTACTCGCCCGAGCTTGTCTTTCGGTGCCGCCCGCTGGCGTTTCGCTTCACGCTGTTGCTCGTGACCGGCGCGAATCGCCGCCGCCGATTGATCGCGTTCTGCCAGATCACCAATCGCCGGCACATCAAGCCGAAACGGATCATCGACCGATGGAGCCGGTTGCGGCGGCTGCGGTGCGGGGACTTGCAATGTCTGGCCGCACTTAGGGCACTTGACGCGTTTTCCGACCGCTTTTCGGCTGGCCTTGAGACGCTTTCCGCAGGCTTGGCAGGCGAATGCGATTACATCTTTGCCTTCGGAAGCCACAGCCGTTCCTCTCCCACGTTACGCCCGGCGTGTTCCGCCCACGTCGCACTTCAGAGCCAATGCTCAGTTCGCATCCTCAAACCAACAAAACACCACGTCGATCATGGACCACCCGCATAGCCCGTGGTTCAAGGAAACCTCAATTCTAGCTCACGCTCCTGCGGCAAATTCGCTCTGCCGACCTGCTTCCAGCCTAGACTGACCGGGCGGCCAGGGCAAACACAATCTATAGCCGGCAGGGCACTGGAGGCGTTGCTCCCGGGCTATTCCTCCATAACCTCAGCTTCGCGCGCTTTGGACATTTCCGAAGCCTGATTCTCGAATTTCTTGGTCAGTTCCTGGACATCATCTTTCATAGTGTCACGATCGTCTTCGCTAATGTCCTTAGACTTTTCGGCTGCCTCAATGGCCTTGTTGGCGTCTCGGCGAATGTTGCGAATCGAGATTTTCGCTTCCTCAGTCAGCTCCTTAATGCGCGCCACCATCTTCTTGCGAACATCGGTACTGAGTGCCGGAATATTGATACGGATCATCTTGCCGTCATTCTGTGGGTTGAGCCCCAAATCACTGCCAACAATGGCCTTCTCGATATCCTTGATGGTTCCCGCATCGTAAGGTCGGATCACCAACTGATTGGGCTCCGGCACAGCGATCGAGGCCAACTGCTTCAGCGGCGTTTGCGAACCGTACGCTTCCACGCGGACACTGTCCACCAAACCGGGCGTGGCGCGCCCAGTTCGGATTCCGCTGAGCGCATTCTTCAACACGCTAATCGCCTTTTCCATACGCTCTTCGGCGTCCATCATGACTTCTTCAACACTCATTTCATCCTGCCTCAAACCAATTGGAAACGGAACTGGATTCAAATCTAATTGCAATGTGGACGGGTTTTCGCGCCAAGCCAGTCACGCGCGTCACTTTGGACAACTGACGACGCCGGCCAACGAGGGCGCCGGAATTTTCTTTATCGATCAATCGGCTGCGTCTGATTTCTCTCCAATACGCGTGCCCACACGCTGTCCGGAAACCGCTTTGATAATGTTGCCTTCTTTTTTGAAGTTGAACACCAGGACGGGCATCTTATGCTCGCGGCATTGAGTGATGGCTGTACCGTCCATAACTCGCAAGTCCTGATTAATGACGGTGTCATAATCCAGGTCGCGGTACAGCACGGCGTGTGGATTTCGTTCGGGGTCTTCGCTGTACACTCCGTCCACACGAGTCGCTTTCAATACGATATCCGCCCCCAATTCCAAAGCTCGTTGGGTGGCCGCCGTGTCCGTAGTCACAAACGGACTGCCGGTCCCGCAAGCCAGCACGACAATACGCCCCTTTTCCATATGCCGCAAAGCTCGGCGCCGGATAAACGGTTCACAGACGCCATCCATGCGAATGGCCGACATCACTCGCGTCGTGCAGCCGCTGCCTTCCAACCCCTCTTGCAGCGCCAGAGCATTAATAACGGTGGCCAACATCCCCATGTAATGCGCAGTGGCTTCTTCTATTTTGTGACCAGCGGCCGTCTTGAACTGAGCTCCACGCAGGATGTTTCCGCCGCCGACCACCAGCCCGATCTGACATCCGAGAGCCCAAGCTTGTTTCACTTGGGCTGAAATAGCGTAGACCTCTTCCATGTTGATGCCACGCTCCCCCGAACGCGACAAGCTCTCTCCCGACAGTTTGAGAATAACCCGGCGATAGCGAGGGCTAGTCGAGTCTGAAGTTTCGATTTCTGCCATGAGAGCATTTCGTTGATGTTAGTGGCGATGTTCAGGTTGGCGAGCTGCTCGCACGAACAGCCCAGAGGATCGATGCATTGGTGACCAGGTTGCCCGCCAACCGTCCTCGTAAAAAGTCAACCGCATTAGACCAACTGAATTAGAAAGGGAGCGCGAGCGAACATGTTGGCAAACTTTGGCTCGCAAGTCCACCATAGGTCGGCCAGCCCCACCGCAATGAGTTGGTTGACATCGGGCGGAGACGCTCGCCAAGCTTCCTGGTGGCCAAAAATAATCCCGCAGCCGCCAGGCGACCGCGGGATTCATGGCAATGGCAAATTGAGCTCCAGAGCACGTGGCGTTCTAGCGGAGCCGGTCCGGCCTTCTGCCAGTCCTGGCGTGGTTCTCGCCGCTGGCTGAAGACTCATCCAAATCAGGCTTGGCCCAAAATGTAGAACACGAATTCTTTGACTTCCATGCCGCTGCTTTTGGCGTATTCGCCGACCGTCTGCTTGTCGTCTTTGACGAAGGGCTGTTCGAGCAGCACCTTTTCAGCGAAGAACCGCTTGAGGCGTCCCTCGACCATCTTGTCGACGATGTTTTCGGGCTTGCCTTCCTTGAGAGCCGCTGAACGCAGAAATTGCCGCTCTTTGTCCACTGTAGCCGGGTCCAACTGTTCCGCGCTCAACGCTTCGGGACGCATGGCGGCGATGTGCATGGCCACGTCCTTGGCCGCCGCGTCACTGCCACCATTGACCTGCAGCAAAACTCCAGCCACCGTGCCGCTGTTGTGGAAGTAGCCACCGCAGCTGCCCGACAACTTGGCGATCCGTCCAACTTCGAACTTCTCACGGATGCGATTGAACAAGTCGGCCATCTGTTCCGACAGTTTTTGGTCAGGCTTCGACGGAGACTGCAGCGCCAACAACGCCTCAGCGTCCGTGATGTCACCATCACTGGTTGCCAGCGCCTGGGCCATGTCGTTGGCCAATTGGACGAATTCCTCGTTCTGTGTCACCGGCGCGCTCTCGCACTTCAGTTCCACAATGGCTCCCTCGCTCTTGTCCAGTCCACAGTACAATCCGAAGCGGCCGAAGGCGGTCTCCCGGTTCGCCCGCTTGTCACCCAGTTTCTGGCCGCGTTCGCGAAGAATCTCTACTGCCTTTTCTTCATCGCCGCCCGCTTCCGCCAGCGCCGACTTGCACTCCATCAGCGGCAATCCCGTGCGCTCACGAAACGCCTTTACCTTCGCAGCCGAAATCTCAGTCATTACCTCTATACTCCAACGGTAGTGGATTCAAAATCAATGGTTTTGTGGCGAGTCGTTCTCCCCCGGCCTCGCACTGCGCGGGCAGACCATCGTTCGCAGTATCGCAAACGGGTTCCGCCAAAATGTAAAACTGCTCACAGCTAAGCTTGAGCTTCAGCGGCCTCAGTCGTCGCTGTCGCGGCCACACTCTTGTCGCCATCGCCCTGTTCCATGGCTTTCTTTTGTAGCTCGGGATTTTCCGCCTTGCCCGCGATAATTGCGTCGGACAACTGCGACAAAATCAACTCGATCGAACGAATGCCGTCATCGTTGCCAGGAATCGGCAAATCGACGGTTTCTGGATCAGAGTCGGTGTCGATCAAGGCCACCGTCGTGACCCCCAAACGCTGCGCTTCCTTGATGGCATTCCGCTCCTTGGTGGGATCGACAATCACCAGGCATTCGGGGATGCGATTCATCGAACGCAAACCGTTCAAGTTGCGGTAGATTTTGCGGTGCTCTCGGTTCAATGCCGATTGCATCTTCTTGGAATAAGTGTTGATCTCATCCGAGTTGATGATCTTTTCTAATTCCTCTAGCCGGCCCAAACGATTACGAATGGTACGAAAATTGGTCAGTGCGCCACCCAGCCAACGTTCAGAGACGAATGGCATACCGCAGCGTTCGGCCTGTTCTTGAACCGTATCAGACGCTTGCCGTTTCGTGCCCACAAACAGCACCAGGCTACCGCCGGCCGCTACCTGATTGAGATACTTCTTGGCCCGCAGCAATCCCCTCAGGGTCTCGCGGATGTCCAAGATATGGATCGAGTTCTTGCGTCCGTAGATGTAGGGCTTCATCTTGGGATTCCACCGGCTGCAGCGGTGGCCAAAATGAACGCCTGCCTCGATCAACTTCTTAACAAATTCACTCTGCATTCAGCACACGCCTTTCTAGACTGTCTACCATGCCACCGGGTGAACCGGTTCGCACAGGACTCCTGAGGAGACCTTCGGTAATGCGACAGACTGCAAAAAAGAGGGGTTTTGGGGGTCCAACGTTCGGAACCTACCCAGATTTCCCAAAGATTATCAATTTTGCTCGCTATTCGTCAACGCAGGATTGCACCGTTTAGCCCCCCGAGCGTTCCATTAGGACTGTACTTTCCCTGCCTTTTCTTGCCTCAGCTGACGTTCACCAACAGCCACAGAGAAGCGG
>JANQOL010000567.1 GCA_028289675.1 Pirellulaceae bacterium | reverse complement strand
AAGGATGGTGACGAACCGTTGCGCTCCTTCTCCGACTTGATGCAGTTCTATGAGGCCAAGCGCACGGACGTGCCCGCTCCCAAAGCCGCCGATCCGTCTCCAGCGAAACCCGAGTCGGTAACGCAATCCGAGCCAATCCCCCAAGCGGATTCGATGCCTGAATCCGAAGCTGCAGAATCGGTGGAACTGGACGAGACGCCACCGCCCGCCAGCGAATAAGGACGCCCCCAAGTCGACGAGCGTGGGTCGCGGGTGTTTCTTGGCAGTGCACCGGGTTGTTACCGTAGCGTCGTTATCGCAGAGTCGTTGTCACGGGCGGAAGAAGGTCTCGCGCAGAGACGCTGAGGCGCGGAGTGGAAGAGAGCTAAATGTTTGGGATTTGTCGCTGACGCTGGTGGTTTTGCGAGAGTTGCAGATTGTCCGCAGTGTGATTTGTTGCCAGCAGGTCCCTTACTGTTCTTACGACTTCTTTCTTCCTCTGCGTCTCTGTGCTTCTGCGCGAGACCTCTTAGGCGTCGCGACAGGCAAACAAAGCGCATCGTCTGTAAGCTAAACGACTTGAAAGGACGAGACGCAGTTGTAGTTTCGGCTGAAGCTGGCGCAATCCGCACTAGTAGTTGCGGTTGACTTGCACCATGACTTCCGTGTCAAAGATCCGTTCATTGAGCAACGGCACGGAGATGCCGCCGCGGACGGACCACTGGCGATTGATCTGAGCGTGCAAGCCCTGCGTCATGTTCAAGATGGTGCGAATCGTATCGTCCTGGTTGATCAGTACGTTGGGCAAGGTGCCCGCCGGCGCGACCGTGAAACTGTCAGCGTCGTTCAACGCGGTTGCCAAGTGCAATTCGGAAGTTACGGCCAAGCCGATTTTGTTCAGCTCGGGCGTCACCAACCACACGCCACCGCCCAAGTCGGCTTGCAACACCGTGGGGCGATTAATGAAGAATTCTTGTTGAGCGCCGCCATTCAAACTGGCCAAGAGTCGTTCTCCTCCGGTCGGCACATCAACTTGCAGGAAGCTATTGATGAACCAGATGTCATCGATCTTGCGGAGGGTGCCCAGGTAGGGTGTGAGATAGACCGCATTGGGGTCGATGGTGATGGCGGCCGCTCCGGAACCCAGGTCTAGAGCGTGCGACTGCGAACCGGTGGGTGTTTCAATAGCCAGGCCCAACGCTACCACGCGGTTTTCGGTGGCCACCAGGACGCGTTTGGCGATGACCGACAAGTTTCCAAAGCTGCCGCCAGCGTACGCTGTGCTGCCACCAAAGGTTCCACTGGGGTCAATGGATCCGGCGATCGGCAAGCGGACTTCGATCGACGAGCTGCCGCCGAAGAAAGTCTTTTCGATACCCAGCGTAAAACGAACCAAATTCAAATCACCACCGGGCTGAGCAAAGCCATTGTGGAAATGGTTGTAGCTAAACCAAACGCGGTCTTGCGGCAGCGCTACGTTGTTCTCGGAAACTCGTAGTCCGCTAAACGAGGCGGCCGTTGGAAAGTCCGTCGGACGCTCCGTTCCTTCGTGTGCAGTCTCAGACGAGAAGACTTGATCGCTGGGGTTGAACAGGACCGACGATCCCGGCCGGCGGAAATCGCCAAACATTTCCGGTGTATTCAGTAGGCTTCGGTGCGCCGCGGAATTGAAGTATGCGGACGAAGCTGCGCTGCTCGGGCTGCTGGCGCCCAGTGCCAAAGCTAGAGGACTGGCATAGTAGCTAGACCGCGTCAAACTGCTGAAAGCGTTGTCACCCAAGGTAGATACCTGGGGGGAGATCGAGTTCAGATTAGGTGCGGTGGGCGACGCGAAAGGCTGCTGCGGCGTCGCTGGTTGCACGGGCTGCGGTTGTGCCGGAGCGCGAGGCGTATCGGTGATGGAATCCTGAACCGGCTCCAAAGCAATGGGGCCCGGCGCTGTGGAATCTGGTGTCGGCGGCGTCTGGTCGGACAGATTCAAAACGTCCGATGGCGACTGTGTGTTATCCTGCAGCTGCAGTAAGTTCGGTGATTCATTTTCTTGGGCAGGAGCCGTGGCAGACAGCGCGCCAACGGTGGCTGTGGAGAGAATGACACAAACGAGATCACGCCCTCGGGCGCGTAGATACGAAGTGACTGACATGGTTCCGTCCATTGCCAAGACTGATGTTGCTAAGCCCGCAATCCTTTGCGGGATTTGTTGAAACAGCTGGGGTGTGAAATGTCTCTACAGCCCGCCAAATGCGCCCGAGTCCGGGCGCATCACGACTGAAATCGGTAAACCACATGCCAGACTCCATGCCGGATAGGGACATTTCTTGCAGACCACCGAACTGACGGGAGAAAAGACTCACCATTTGCTAAAGTCTGCCCAACTTAGCAGTCCGTTGATTTGGCTTGCAGGAGGGTCCAAGGTGCCCCACTGGCATGCGAGCCAAGAATTCACTGGATCTTGTCCAGCAGTGTTACGCGGTCAGCCGCGGGATCTTTGTTTAGCAGTCAGCCGCAGGCGTACTCAGCACTATGTGCACTTGGCTTACTAAATCTGTACGCCTGCAGCTGACTGCAAAACTCAACGTCGGTACATTGCCAGCAATGGCGACGTCAGTGACTGATTCACACCGGAAGCGGTTCTTCGACCAGCAAGGGACCGCGAGGAATGGTAACTGCGTTACTTACCGGAGATTGGGCCAATGGAGCCAAACGATACTCCTCGATCCAATCGCCGCTGTGGCGACATAACCGGCTGACGATGCGGACGCCTCCACGCGATTGCACGCGATATTCTTCAATCCAGTCGCCAGTTGCTGGGCATTTGCGGCAAACCACAAAATCCGACGGCGTGCGATCTGCGAAAGCGGCCAAGTCTTGGTTCATTAACATCACGGATTTCCTTTCACGTTCATTGATCACCAATCGTTTTTGGTGCGGTAACGATCGAGAGTGAAGCTTGCAGTTCCGAGCCATGATGCAAGCTTGTGACACGAGCCAGAGTCACTTTGATTCATCGTAGCCGCGTTCTGCCGCGCGGCCAGCGTTTGCTTCTAGGGTTGTGATTCGTGTTCACTCACCCCCCGCTGGCGAAACGAGTTCCGCTGCGCAACCAGTGTGAGCGCCACGCACATCCTGGTGAGTGCGGGAACTTGCGGTGACCAGATCGGTCTTCGGATTCGTTAGAATCCGGTTTCCAGTGCCCAGATTCGGTGCCTCCCGAATTCAACCGGAGACAGGATATGAAGGAAACATGCAGTCTACTTCCAGCCAGTGTGCTTACGCATTCCGGCGGGGTCTCTCCTGCAGAGGCCCAACGGATTGTCAAGTCGCTGGCCCCACCGCACAAGCGTATCGAGCAGGTGAACAAACAAGTGCTCGCGGCTTACAAGGCAGGGGCCATGCATCCGATTGAGCGGGCCGTCCGGCTGCGGCTGGAGATTATGGAATTGACAGACAAACAGATCGCCCGCAATTGTGGCGTCGATCGTTCGGCAGTCACGCGCTGGCGGAACGGCGGCAAGATCTCTATTGAAAATCTGTTCATGATCTGGGTCTGGCAAGGCTGGAATCTGGAAGAGTTGGCGACTCGCGAGGAGCAGAAATGGGACGGACTCAAAGAGGCGATTCACTGCACCGGAGAGAAGTTGCTTGGGTTCGGCGACGACCTGCTGTTCTCCGATGAGGTTTTCAAAGCTCTTGAATTGGTGTTTTGCGGCTTCGAGGAATGGGTCGCGGCACGTAGCGAATTAGTGCGAGGCAACCCGGATCCGATGGATCGGTTGATTCAGCACATCAAGGAGAGGATTTCCGACGGTCTTCCGCCGCCTCATCATCTGCGCACGCTGGCAGATTTTGAGAATGTGTTGGAGCACTGGGGTAACGCTTGGGTGCTATGTGTTGCCATCCTAGGAGGTGAGCTATGAACAATATCAAGAAACTTTTGCAATTCGCCGCCGGCCGACTTAGCCGAGCAGAAGCCCTGTCGATAGCCACCGAACTGGACGATCCTCGTTCCAGCACTTTTGGCGACGTACAGCGCATCCAGTGTCTGAGTCAGTCTGAGTCAGCCGTGGACTTGAATGAGTTGGAAGAGCAGCCCGAATTTGATAGTTCGGGAGCTCCTGATTCCCGTTGGCGAGCCGCCACTGGATACGGCTGCCCTCCGGTTTCATTGCAGTTTGAGCAGCCGATGGAGTTGGCTGAGCCGTATGACCTGCCACCGTTAAACCTGGTTGGCGAAACCAGCCAAGATGATGTCTACGAGACAGCTGCCAGGAAGTTGGTGCGCGACCTGCGCCGCGGACAACTTTCGCTGCGACTGGGGACGCCACGGACAGGTACTAGGCGACAAGACTCTCGAAAGTTGGACGTGCGCGACACGGTCTGTGAACCTTCCGATAAACCGCGCAAGTCTAGGAAATGGAAGCGACGGAAGGCACGGGCGAAGAAGCGCAAGTTAGACCGAGCCCAGCGTGTGGCAAAACGCCAGTCGGGACACAAGCCGCCAAAGGGGCCTATCGTCGAGTTTTTGGGCGCTTCCAGTGTCGGAAAGTTTTCATCGCTACGCTTGCTGCAGTTGGAGAATCTGGAGGCCCGGCGCCTGTTGGCCGGAGATGTCTACGAAGCCAGCTTGAAGGTGCTACTGGATGCGCCCGTGCAGCAAATTCGCGTCCAGAACGTGGAAGACCCGGCAGTCGTGGAATCTACGGAAGAAATCACCTTGGAGTTCTTGCCGGCCGCACCCGTTGATGATGCTCCGGTAAGTGGCGAGTCCAACTCGCTGACGATGCTTGGCCTTGGTTATCAGTTCGATATTGGTCACGTGGGATATCCACTGGTGGTCGCGGAAGGCATGGTCGCGGAAGGCGAAGCGCCTGGCGGCGGTGGAGGTCCTCCCGGCGGCGGTGGTGGTCCTCCGGGTGGAGGTGGCGGCGGAGGTTCCGGTGGTGGAGGTCCAGGTGGCGGTGGCGGTCCCCCACCCCCGCCCGGCGATCCCTGCGAGGCACCGCATCCACCCGGCACAACGTTCTCGTCTGGTTACTCGTTCGGAGAGCAACCGCGAACCGTCCAGTTGGATGAGGGCGTGGAGGCGGAAATCGATATCGACAAGGTCGACTACTTGCAGGGCAGCCAAGGCTACGGGGGATTTGGTTTTTACGAGGAGGCTACCCAATTCCAATTGCAGGCGACCAACTGGGGGCACATCCCAGGCAGTCCTGAAACGTTGGAGTTCAGTTCAGATGGGTTCGGCAGTTGGCATGCTCCGCAACTGGCCGATAGCGCTGGCCGCGACTACGAACTAGTCGGTTGGTTTCTGGACAGTTATTCGTCACTTGAAGCCTACTACGAGAACCGGGCGGTTACCAACTTCTCCGATTACTACGCCGCAGTCTTCAGCGCTGATGACGACGGGTCAATGGTACTGGCCACGTTTGTTTTTTCCGGTAGCCAGGTGGACTATTTCGACTGTGTTCCCGATCAAGATTGGGAGGCCACGCATATTTCTGTGTCGGCCGAATGGCTGGATCCTTCGCGCTATAGTTTTACGGTGGACTGGGATGATGGATTGAGCAGTACCGGCGAGTTGCAGATCGCCGACGACGGACGGTTGGTAGTGCGCGGCAGCCACGGCTTTGAATGGGGCGACTACCATCCGTCGGTACGTTACTACGCGGCCAATGATCAAGGCGACTGGCGGTGGGGAGGCAGTTTGCATGGCGAAGTTGACGTGCAGGTGGCCGATGCGAGCATGTCTGTGCCGACGACCAGCCATCAGGCCGATGCGGACGGTCAATTGGATTTGCCGGTGCCAATCAATGACGATGATCCTTGGTCACCAGAGTACTCGTACTTCGTTCGCGTCCATTGGGGCGATGGCACGGAGACCACCAGCTATGCCATTCGCAATTCGTTGGGCCAACTCTTCGTCAACGATTTGCATGTCTACAACCAGCCAGGCACCTTCCATGGCTCGATCGAAGTAACAGCTTCGGATCAGACCACCGCCAGCGGCACGTTTACCGCTAATGTGCCGACCGTGCGACCCGATGCCAGCGATTTCGAGTTCACGATGATTCACGACCGGCAGTTGGCGGGCGACATACTCGATGATCCGTGGGGCTACCAGCAGACTCAGCTGGATACCGGGCCCAGCGATGGCGTGGTCGTGCTGAATCTAGACGGAACGTTTACCTACCAGCCCGACCCAAGTATTGTCGGTGAAGATTCCTTCACGTACGTCGTCTTGGATGGCGGAGTGGCCAGTGATCCCGCGACGGTAACCATCCATGTCATCAATCGCGCTCCGCTGGCGGTTGACGACAGCTGGGATGTCGCTCACGGTCGTCGCTTTGACGGAAATGTGCTCCTGAACGACTCGGACCCGGATGTCGACCCGTTGACGGTTCAGTTGGAAACCACGACCAGTAACGGAATTCTCACTTTGGACGCGAATGGCCAGTTTGAGTACTTGCCGTCGTCGGGCTTCTTTGGAACGGACCAGTTTACCTATAGCCTGTTTGATGGCATTGAAGGAAGTGTTACCGACGCCGTGGTGACGTTGACGGTGGCTAATCGGCTGCCGGATCTGGATCTGAACCAGAATTACAGCATCAAACATGATTCGGACTTGGTGCAGTCCTGGCCCACGGTGGATCCCGATGGAGACGCGGTGACCGTCATCGTGTACTCCACGCCGTCGATGGGCGAGGTGACCTTTGAGACCGATGGCACGTGGACTTACACCCCCGAGCCAGGTGCCACTGGCGATGATCAATTCTCTTATTCGTTATTCGACGGACTCGAGGAAACGGGTGTGGCCCAAGTGGCCATCAACGTGTTTAACAACGCGCCGGTCACCGCGGCGGACGCTTACGACGTGCCCCACGACCAAACGACGACGATCGCCGCGCCCGGTGTTTTGGCAAATGACTCCGATTCAGATGGCGACGAACTGACAGTATCGCTGGCGGTGCCTCCTGAATTCGGCACGGTCCGGCTGAACGCCGATGGTAGTTTCGAATACACGCCGCCGACGCTGTATTTTGGCCCTGACACGTTCTACTACGAAGTGTTCGATGGTGTCGATCGAAGCGATCCGGTGTTGGTTGAACTGGATGTGACTAGTCAACCACCCACGGCCAGCGATTTGGATGTCGGCGACTGGCCCCACGACCGCACTTACATCGGCAATTTGTCGGCCAGCGATCCCGATGGAGACGAATTGTTCTTTGCCGTTGATCAAGCCCCCTGGGACGGCACCGTATGGATTCACCCGAGCGGCCAGTTTGCCTTGAGCCCAGATGCAGGATTCACGGGTCCGATTTCCTTTGACTTCGTCGTGGACGATGGTTTCGGCGGAACGGATACGGGCACGGTCTCCATGGTCGTGGTTCAGGATGTTCCCACGGCGGAGGTGACGCCGTTTTCGGTCAGCCACGATACCCAATTGCGCAAGAACGTTTTGCACGATGATACCGATCCGCAGCCTGGCGAGTATCTGAGTGCCGAATTGGTGAGCGGGCCGTCGATGGGGTACCTCGCGTTCAACAGCGATGGCTGGTTTACCTACGAGCCGAACCCGGGCGAAGTTGGTGAGGACAGTTTTGTCTACAAGGCCTTTGATGGACGAGGTTACAGCACGGAGGTCACCCAAACGATCTCCGTCACCAATGCTCCGCCGGTGGCCGAGGACGACACGTACACGCTGCCGCATAACCGCAGTTTGGCGGCGATCAACAGCTTTGCCGGTGGCGGTTCTTTTGCGGGCACGAATGGGACTTGGATTGCGCCGTCACTGCGCGCCAACGATTATGACACCAACGGCGATAGCTTGAGTTATTTGCTGGTGGATCCCATCACTGGACAAGAGGTGAGCGCGTCCAGCTTAGGATTGCCCGGCAATTTGACTTGGGATGGCAGCGGCACGTTCGAGTTCTCTCCGTCGCATCGCTATGACGATCAAGTGGAATTCCACTACGTGGTCACCGACGGGATTGATACCAGCGACATTGCCACGGTCACTATCGACGTCCAGGACACGCCGCCGGTAGCTGTTGCCGACCACTACAGCGTCGTACACAACTTGGAACTGCGTGCTACCGAAGCGGTGCCTTGGGCCTGGAACGCGGTCGATTCGTCGGATTTGTACGCCAACGATGTCAACCACGAAGGTGATTTGCTGACGGTCACGTTGATCGATCCAGTCACGCTATTGCCCACCACGGCAGCTCAGCTGAATCTGAACGGTACGTTGAACTGGTTCGGCGATGGCTCATTTACTTATCGCTCGGATCCAGGTTACGAGGGCACTGTGGAGTTTGCTTATCAGACTTCCGATGGTGTGCACGACAGCGACATAGCGCTGGTAACGATAGAAGTCACTCGCCCTGGACCGACCGCTCGGCCGGATACGTATTCAGCGCCCCACGGTACAGTGATTGATGGCGTCGTGTTGTTCAACGATGTCACCTACGGCGACACCTTACCGGTGCTGGAGTTGCTGAACGAACAAGGTCAAGTCGTGGATGCGAGCCAGTTGAATTTGAATGGTTCGCTGGCCTGGTCGCCGGATGGTAGTTTTACGTACACACCCAACGCTGGCTGGCATGGCACCGACGAGTTTGAATACCGGTTGTTTGACGGGTATGACTTCAGCGATGCCGCCACGGTGACTTTGGAAATGCGGCAAACGGTACCGCGCGGAGTCGACCGCAGTTTCCGCGTATTGCCTGACGGCAGCTTCGAGGCGCCCGCCAGCGACAATTTCTATCGCCCGAATCTGCTCAGTTTCCTGACTGACGCCGAAGGCGATACGTTGTCCGTCGAGACGGTTAGTGGAGTCAGTGACGGAACGCTGGTGTGGAACGCCGACGGATCGTACGTTTACACGCCCGATCCCGGCTTTCGCGGCACCGACGGCTTTACGTTCACTCTGACTGACGGTCTCACCTCCAGCCAACCCGCTCAAGTTACCTTCCACGTCACCAACACCGCCCCCACAGCCGTCGACGACAGCTGGGAGATTTTATCGGACACCGAACTCTCGATCAGTTTGCTCGGCAATGACACTGACGCTGACAATGATGTGATGACGATGGAGTTGCTCGATCCGGTATCGTTGGCCCCAATTGCGGCCAACTACTTTGACACCATGGGAGAATTTAGTTGGGATACCTACGGCAACATTCAATTCGAACCGACGGCGACTTTCACGGGTACGGTTTTGTTCGCCTACGTCGCCAGTGACGGCGTGGAATCCAGTAACGTTGCCCAAGTATCGATCGATGTCGAGCAGCCGAATGGCGGAGCCAACGTGGCGCCGGTCGCAGCAGATGATTGGTACCAGATTCGGCCAGGCGCCACACTTTCTGTCGAGTCGATTGCCAACTTTAGCTACACATCGTCGCATTTGCCAATGTTGCTAAATGACATCGACTTCGAACAAGCAACGCTCTCGGTGGAGCTGCTCGAAGACGCCGACCATGGGCAGCTGACATTGAACGGTGATGGTTCATTTGTGTACGTGCCGGACGCGGGGCATCCAGGAATCGATGAATTTCAATACCGGATTTCGGACGGTGTCGACAACAGCGATCCGGCAGTCGTGACCATCAGGGTCGAGAATCAGCCGCCTTCCGTTCAGAATACTCAGTTGTTTGTGAAGCACGATTCGCCTTTGGACACTTCTGCCGATTCCAACTCGTCTGCGTTCGGAGGCTTGGCTCGGTTGGCTTGGGATTCCGAAGGGGATAGTTTGACCTTTGCTATACAGCAGTCTCCGGCGCATGGAAGCATACAGCTGCACGCAGATGGAAACTTCATCTACACTCCTGAGCCCAACTTTGTAGGGAACGATCAGTTTACTTTCACTGCCAACGATGGCTTGGCGAGTGGAAACGTTGGCACGGTGTTACTGAATGTTTTCAACGCCGCGCCTCTAGCTACCAACACTTCGTTTCAGCTGGCTCACAATACGACACTTGATGCTCAGCTGCCTTTAGCGATTTCTAGTGATGGCGATGACGTCGAAGCCTATTTGGCAGGAGGGCCGTTTTATGGGGCCGTATTGCTGCTTTCGGATGGATCATTTTCCTACACGCCGAACTCGAATTTCGTCGGGCGCGATACGTTTGCTTACTACTGGCGGGATACCACATCCTCCAGTTCATCTTCTACCGATGGATTGGCGGGGAATTTTGCGACGGTATCGATCGAAGTCTTATCCAGGGCACCCATCGCCTGGCCTGACCAATATCACTTGAGCGTTTCGAACGGGCCGGCCTTCAATGTTGAGTTGAGGGACAACGACTTCGATCCAGATGGCAGTCCGCTGACGGTAGATATACTGACCTCGCCTGAACAAGGGCAGGTGGACCTGCAGCCGGATGGTTCGGTTCAATACACCGTCACCACTCCAGGTTATTCCGGTAGCGACTCGTTTCGCTATCGCACGTTTGATGGCACGCATTGGAGCCTTCCAGCGACGGTCGAAATCGAACTAGTAACGATTGGAATCGTTCCGCCGACCGTAACACCTAGTGGCCCAGAGCGCGAACTGACTGAGTACGCACTGGGCACAATTGACTCAGCTGACCTCAACCACACCGCCTCAGACTACTCAGTTTGGATTGAATGGGGAGATGGCCTAGGTAGCGTCGCTACGATTACCGAAGTGGGAGCGGAGCTCTCGATTTCGGGCGTCCATAGCTATGAAGAAGATGGAGATTACGATGCCCGAGTTGTCTTGACTCATGTAAATGGGGATGTTGCAGAAAAGACCCTTCTGGTTAACGTCACTGCATCAGCGTTCACGGTTATTCCGCAGCCGATCGATATCGATCGGAGAGACGTCTTTGATGGGACGGTCGCCATTCTTAATGCTGACCTGAACTCCGATCCCGAAGATTACACGGCGACCATCGATTGGGGCGACGGATATCAGTCAGCTGGGCGAATTGAATTGGTGGACGGCGAATTGCATGTCGTTGGCGGTCATGTCTACGGCCGCGCCGGACAGTTCACGACTTCCATCACCGTCACCGATTCAGCGGGCAATTCAGCCACCGAGCAAGAGACGACCGACGTTCAACAGCAGATCACCGTGACTGGGCTGCAAGATACGATTAGCCGGCGACAGGTTGACCAGATTGTGGCGACTTTCACGACGCAGTCGCAGCAGACCGAGGCCTTTCACTACCAGGCGACGATTGATTGGGGAGATGGGCGCACGTCAGCTGGCCGAATCGAAGGTGACGCTGGCGTTTTTTCCGTATGGGGGTTTCACAAGTACGACGTGTCGCCCAACGACTACGAAGTGCTTGTGAGCGTCAATGGTAGCCCGCCAGCATCTACTTGGGTGGAAGTCTCCGATGGAATCCAGGAAGTCAACGCATCGACGGTTCGCATTTTTGGCAAGTCGTTAGAGATCACGGAAGGGGTTGAGACAGATTCCCAGTTTGTGTTGGCTGAGTTTATCGATAGTGGGTCCGTACCCGCAGGAAGCTACGATGTACAAGTCGACTGGGGCGATGGCACGACGACTACGGGTAGTATCTCACAAAACGGTGACCGGTATTTGGTGACCTCCTCTCACCGCTATACGCAGGTCGGCAGCTACGAGTTGGAGATTCGCGTTGAAGACGACGGTGCGGTGGCCATCGGTACGTCTAGTGTGGTGGTCCGTGATGCTGCCTTGGTCGGAACTGGACGTGAAATCGCCAAGGACGATTACGATGTCGTGGTCGCCAGTTTTGTTGATGAGAATCCGTTGGGGGCCGGCTATAGCGCTCGGGTCGAGTTGGATAAGGGCTACTATTTGCCGGCCGAGGTGCTGCCCATTGCTCCGGCGGAAATCTCTATTGTTCAGGTTGGGACCGATCACACATCCGCTGAGCCAATCGCGTATTCCCAGCATGCATTGAAACTGAACAGCAATCCTGGTGGCGGAACGTTTCGCTTTACTACGTCCTTCAACTCGACTTATCTCTCCGGGAATCCTATACCGTATGATGCGTCGGCCAGCACAATTCAAAATGCGCTACAGAGTTTACCCACGGTGGATCGGGTTGTGGTTTCGGGCGCGGACGGTGACTTTCTGATCGAGTACCGTGGTGCACATAGTTATGGTCCGCCGCCAAAGATCAATGTCGATGGCTCGGGGCTGACCGGTCGGTTGAATGAATACGTGGTCGTCGTTGATGAAACCCACCTGATTCCACCAGGCGAGTTCCAAGTACAGATCTCCACTGATTCTGGCGGGCGAGCAGACATCACGTCGAGTCTGTCGGCCCGTCCAACCCCGCCGCAAGAGTTCATTGCGGGAACACCTTCAAATGTTCCCGACTATTTCGGACTGGAATTTAGTGGACTTACCATCGCGGCCGAACAAGGTGAGGAATTTACGGGGCCGGTAGCTAATTACCAAGGTGCCAGTGACGGGTGGACTGCGGTTATTGATTGGGGTGACGGCACGGTTTCCGATGGAAGCTTTGATACCGATGGGACCATCCAAGGCACCCATACCTACCAAACGGCCGGGGCATTTGTTGTGCAGGTTTCACTTGCTTGGGGCACACCTGAGTTGTTCCCAGTTCACGAGTGGAACTGGGAGTCGTCCGGAGTGACCACTAGCGGTGCTCAAGTAGCCGTGCCGACGATCACCATCGATAATCTGGTGCCTGACATTACCGGTACAGCCGGTGAGGAATTGGACGATGTTCTGCTGATGAACTCCAGTATGAGCGACGATGCGATTGTCTCTATTCACTGGGGAGATGGTCACGCAACAAGGGGATCTGTTGGAGGTGGTGCCGTACGGGGGACACATACCTATTCGCAACCCGGTTTTTACACGGCCCGCATCGAAGCACGTGTAGATGACCAGTTGGTGATCAACAACAAGTCCATTATTGTCGACCCGGCAGCGGATTGGCCGAATTGGATGACACCGCTGCACCCTGGAACCATCGAGGGGATCGAAGACTCGTCGCTAGACGATATCGTTGTCGCAAAGTTGCAATTGGAACATCCGCGACAGATAGGAGGCCTCCATAGCGCTGATATTGACTGGGGTGACGGGAGTTCATCGGATGGGCGGATTGTGGCGATCTCTGACGATACTTTGGAAATCAGAGGTTCCCATAGTTATCAAGATGCCGGTGCCTACGCTGTGCAGGTGACCTTGCAAGATCAAGCATTGGACGTGGAGCTCAACACGACGGCAGTGATTACAGCCGCAGAGATTGAGGTTACCGCCAAGTCATTCTCAAGTGCCAAGCAAAGTTCGCTTAGCAATGTCGTGGTGGCGGAGTTCACCTCAGCAGATGGTTCGCAAAATCCAAGTCACTATTCTGCGTATGTCGACTGGGGTGACGGCGAGCGATCTACTGGGCGCATTGCTCGAGTTGGAAATCGGTTCGTGGTCTACGGATCCCATGAATACGAATCCTACGGCGACTTTTCGCATAAAGTCATCATCGAAGACGGACCGGTCGCCAGCCGATCGGTGTCTGACAGTGCCGCGAACCAAGTTGGATTAACTTATGCTGGCGGCACACCAGTGGACTACGCGGAAGATTTAGTCGGACAGATTCGTCCTGTAATGGACCACGAATCTCTGGGCACAGTTTATGAGCAGCTTTCTGAGACATCGCAAGGCAGCGTATTCCGCGAAGATTACGGAGTTCGGCGCTATGCTGGTTGGTATGGGCAGACTTTCGTAAAAATCGTTGGAGCAGCTGTTTCTTGGGAGTCCGGCACACGCTCGCAGTTTGAGCAGGGCTACTACTATGCACAAGGAAGTGGGCGATCTGAACTAGTCGTGCTACCAATGCGGTCGACCGATAGCGTGATGTTTGGACAAGGGTATACAGAACACTACGCCTACTATGCACTTGACGATTCAGCGGCGCTTTTGAACTGGGAGAGCGTGCCAAATCGGTTCTATATCGCCGAACCGATTTCAACTCCATACTGGTACAACGGGGATGTCCGTTGGATGACTACCAGTGGCCTAAGTTGGCAAATTGATTTGACCAGTTCCTTTCACCACGGGCGTCAAAGGACTAGAAATACACACGACGGTTTTCATCTCTACAGTGACTTCATCCGTGAGAGTTATCAGCGTTACACCGGACCTCGAGATGATTTCCGACAGAGAAACAACTTTACTCACGTCTATGAATCTCCAGGGACCTATCCGATCGAAACCAACTTCGGCTTGTCTCGCGACGTCGTGGTAGCTGCTCCTCAAGTCGAGAATTACCACGTTCTTCCGAACATTGTGAGCCAAGAGGGAACCGGTGTTGTTCTTACGCTGGGAGAATTCGAACTGTCCAACTGGAATGCATCGTTGGACGGTCTTAAGGCCGAAATTGACTGGGGCGACGGTTCGAGTCCAACAATCGAGATACTTTCTGTCGGGGCCAACCAACGCATCCGCATGCAGTCCTATCACCAATTTGACGAAGATGGTGAATATCCCGTCACGATCGTGCTGAGCAATTCAACCGGAGTGTCTCAAGTCGTTACGACGACTGCCAAAATCCATGACACAGAATTGGAAGCAACGCCGCAAGACATCTGGTTGACCGAACAAGAATCTTCTGGCCAAGTGCTGTTGGCGGTCGTGGATGATCTTACCGGCGCGGGAGAGGATTTGTCGGCGACGGTGGATTGGGGCGACGAAGACTCGCCGCCGGCGGGCGGTAGCGGTGAAAACCATCACTTGTCAACGGCTGAGTTGATTCATAACACAACAACCAATAAATGGGAGGTGTGGGGCGCGCATACTTACTCCGAAGCAGGGGATTACACGGTTCGAGTGCAGATTGCGGACCGGAGCGACCAGCCACTGGTGGTCGAGCTGACCGCCACGGTCGTCGATGACTGGTCGAGTACGGGGATGGCACGGAATCAAGGGTTCGGAGAAGGGCACCAGGAGCAAGTGGCAGGGACGCTGGTGTCGCTGAATACGGGCGAAGTGCTGGTGGCGCACGCGCTGGATTTCGACTTGAGTCCCGGAACTTCCGTGGGTGGCAATCCGCAATTGGTGTTCAACTCGGCAACCACCAATCCGCGTCCGATCATCGAAACGACGCTGGCCAGCGAAAGCGGCACGGAAGTTCCGACGCATTTCGAAGCTCGATTGAGTTGGGATGGCGGGCAGCCGTCCGACTGGCAGACCTTTGCCGGCAGCGGTGCCGCCAGTGGAGCGGATTACGTGCTGGCCTTGCAAGTACCGCAAGATGTTCAGGAAACCGGAGTCTACGACTGGACCATCGATGTGCGAGTGCATTTGCCCAGTCAGAGCGAACCGGTGCACCTGTCCGAAAGTGGTCAGTCGGTTGTTGTCGTGCAAAACAATGTGGACGTGGATGCGTCCGATCCTTTCACAGCCACCGCTCCGCTGGGCATTGGCTGGCACCTCTCCACGGTCCAGCGCATTTACGCACTCGACAGTGGCGATGTCATCTTGGCGGGTGGCTCTGGATATCCTCGACTGTTTGAAAAACCCGACGATGTGACGACTAACGTCTATGAACTGGACGGTCCGGTCAACGAATTCGGCACGCTGCAATTTGACTCCGCTGCTGGCACGTTCCAGTACACGGCTCCGGATCAGGTGAAGACGTTTTTCAATGTGCTGGGGCAGCAAGTTCGCATCGAACGGCCTGGGCTGCCGGATGAGACGTACACCTATGATGATGACGGCCGCTTAACGACGATTCAAACCATGGATGGGGCGAGCACGACGTTTCAATACAACGGCATGCAGCTAACATCGATCAACCAGCCCGGCGGCCGCACACTGGGGCTGGTGCATAGCAATGGCTTGCTGACCCAGATCAACGATGCCAATGGCACGCATCGGACGTTTGCTTACACGGCCGGTAACAACCTCAGCAGCACCCAGTGGGGGCTACTGTCGGCGCAATTCGATTACGGCTCGCATGGCCGGCTGATTGAAATCGACCAAGGGCACGGTTCGGTGACGGAAATCACTGCGGCGGCTACGGTTGGCTTGTCTGCTGTCGCCCAGGAAGCAGAGCAACAAGCGGGGCGACTGATCGACGCGTTGGATCGGGAGCATCAGTACGTGATGGACGAAGCTGGCCGGCTTGAACAGGTCACGGGTCCGGGACCCTCAGCCGGTCAGCCTGGGCAGGTGGAAAGCTGGCAGCGCGACGAACGTTTTCAAGTCACCTCGCACACCGGTCCGCTGGGAACGTCGACGTTCACCGTGGACGCCGGCGGCAACGTGACTCAGTTCAACGTGCTCGGGCAAGGGGCCACCAACATTACCTATGATGCTCAGTTCAATCGGCCGCAATCGGTGACGGATCCGAACGGGCATCAGACACAGTATCAATTGGACGGGCAAACCGGTCAGGTAACGCAAGTCACCAACGCGGCGGGCGGCCTGATTTCGCACACCTATCAAAATGGCTTGCTGCAGTCGACGACCGACTTGAATGGGCATCAGACGAGCTTCACGTACGATGCTAGTCGCCGGCCCACTGGCGAATCGGCTCCGCTGGGACGGACGCGCAGCCGCACTTACGATGCGTACGGTAATCTACACACGGTCACCGATGGCAACGGAAACGTGACCACCTTTCAATACGATGCCGCCAATCGCTTGCTCAGTCAAACGGACGCAGCGGGTAATACGACCAGCTTCGAATACGATGCTTCTGGACTGCCGACGGCGGTGGTGGAACCCGGCGGACGGCGCATTGAAAACAGCTACGATAGCCGCGGGTTCTTAACGGCGGTTACCGATGGAGCTGGCACGCTGACGCCGCGCGTGCTGCAGTTCGTCTACGACGCGATGGGCAATCCCATCGAAGAGCACGATGCGGCCGGCTTTGTGACTTACCATCAGTATGATGCTCGCGATCGGCGTACCAGTACTCAGGATGTTGGCGGCGGCATCACGGTCTTCCACTACAACGAGAAGGACCAGTTAGAGCATCGGGTCGATCGCGCGGGTCGGAATTGGTACTACGGCTACGACGCGATGGGACGGCAAGTGTCCGCCACGGATCCGCTGGGTAGAACGGTGGCGCAAGTTTACGGA
>JANQOL010000561.1 GCA_028289675.1 Pirellulaceae bacterium | reverse complement strand
CGAGGGATCACCCGACTGCACCGCCGTCCCCTGCCCCGCGCACTCCCCGCCGTCGATGACCAGCGGTATCTCCGTGGCACGACTGTCGCAGCGAGGTTCCCAGTCCCGCACAATTTGGTGCGCCCAATCAGCGTTCTGCACGAGCGCGAAATCCGTGTCCGGCTCGTTCGCCAAGTGCCTCCAGTCCTGCGTTGGAGGCGGCTGCTCCGGTTCCAACTGCCGGTCCTGGCAGCGGCGCGGACCGGCCAAAACATTGTCCATCGACTCGATGGACCGCAGAAAGATGCTCTCCATTTTCTGCCAGTCGGGACTGTCGACTTCAATCTTGAACGCATGGCGCAGAAAGTTATCCGGCCCGGTGTTCTCGTCCATCCGACGAACCAGATAGCCAATGGCATGAATGAAATCTTGCTGGCGGCAGGCCGGCGCGTACAGCAGCAGATTATCGACCAGTTCATGCAACGCGCGGCGCTGGTGATTGGCCATGCCCTCCAGCATCTCGAACTGAAGATGCTGAAGAACGTCCAATTTGCTGGCTAGCACAATGGAATAAGCGACCTCGAACAGATTGTGACTGGCAATACCCAACTTCACCGCTTGAATGCGGTCGGGCTGCAAACCATAGGTGACCATCCGCTTGTAGTTCGCGTCAGTGTCGATCTTCTGCTGGTAGGGCGCTTGTGGCCAACCGCGATGAGACGCTTCGACCCGTTCCATCTCCATATTCGCGCCTTTGACGATCCGAATGGTGATCGGCGATCCACCATCGGACACGCGGCGCTGTGCCCACTGCGTCAACTCCTGCTGGATAGGAAAGCTGTCTGGCACGTAAGCTTGCAACGCGATACCCGCTCGCACTTGCTCCAGCCCTGGCCGATCGAGCGTTTGCATGAAGACTTCAGACGTCAACGACATGTCGCGGTACTCTTCCATGTCCAAGTACACGAACTTGGCGACCTGAGATCCATCGTGGCGGTTGAATTGATTGCGGGCCGCCGCGCGGTAGAGTAACTCCAATCGATTGGCGACCGTCCGCAAGGTGTCCTCGCGACTGATGGTTGAAATCTGCGAGTACAGAGTGGAAATCTTGACCGACACGCACTCGATTTCGGGCATCTGCAGCGCGGACAAATACGACTCCAGACGTCGCTGAGCTTCCTTTTCGCCCAGCATGGCCTCGCCTAAAAAATTGACGTTCATCCGCACGCCCTCTTCGCGTCTTTCGACCAAGTGCTTGCGCAACATCTCGGCTTCCGCAGGCAGAATGACGTTGGCCGTTTCGTGCCTCATTTTTTCTTTGACCAACGGCACGGCGACGCCCGGCAGATAGCCGCCAAACGACTGGAACCCGCGCAACATGGTCCGCTCGATGGGGCTGAAGAACCGCGGGATTCCCTGGACGTCCAAGATGTGCACCAGTTGGTCGGCAGCCCGCGCGGCCGCCGCGCTGCGAAACGCCTGGTCCGTCAACTGAGTCAGAATGGCTTTGTCTCTGGGATGCTGCACCATCCGATCCAGCTCCGCCTGCTGTCGTCGCTCCGCGGGTGTTTGCAGTTGCTTGGCTCGCACCTGAATTTGCCGCGCTAGTTCCAGGGCCACGGGTGCCAAGCTGGCAGGTTGAGTGGGATCGCATTGGTCCAATTGGGATGCAAGGGATGACAGATCCATGATGTGTTTCCAGAACACGGGTTGAACGCGGTCAAAGATAATGGCCCGGCGAACTACGTCTTTCTTATCGCCGGGCCAACATCCAAGCCGATCAGCGTACACCAGATCCGAAATTCCAGTAGAGCCCTGTCGCGGCCCGCAACATCAAGACGATATTATCGATTCGGATTGGTGTCTGAGAAGTCGGCCGTGACCGGCAGGTTCTGGGCGGGAACCACTTGCGGCGGGTCTTTGGGTCGCGGATGAACCCCGGTCACATCGCCCAACAACCGTTCCAAAGTGACTTCCGCGGCCACCCGTGTCTTCGGTTGGTTCTCGTCCGCCTGTTCCAGCCGCGCAACGATGGCGGTGATGTTGTCCGCCCCACCCCGAAAGTTGGCCAGCTCGACGAACGATCGACAAACCTCCTGCGGCTCCAGTTCACTGAGCAACATGTCTTGCATCTCATTTTCCGTCACATATCGATAGAGGCCGTCGCTGCACAGCATGATCATGTCGTTGGGCTGCAAGGCGACTTTGTGAACCTCGGCGTGCACCGCAGAAGCGCCGGCACCTAACGCGTTGTAGAGCACGTTGCTCCATGGAGAATTGTCTGCTTCATCCTGAGTCATGTTGCCTTTTTCCATCAGTTGATTGGACACGGTGTGATCTCGGGTCAGCTGTTTGATTTCGTCGTTGCGCAGCAAGTAACAACGACTATCTCCGGCGTGCACTATGTACATCCACGGCCAGATCACATAGGCCATTGTCAGCGTCGTGCCCATGCCCTTGATGCCAGCATCTTCGCTAGACTCACGCTCAATGGCTTCGTGAGCTTTCTGCAGCATCTTCTTCAAGTCTTCGATGAAGCCTTGCTCACGTTCTTCCTGGTCTTTGTCCATCTGAAAAAACCAGTGCATGCTGTTGAGCAACTGGTTGATCAACAGATCAATGGCCAGCGTGCTTGCGCGGTTACCACCTTGGTGTCCGCCCATACCGTCGGCCACCATAAACAGCTTGCCATGCGAGGTCCCGTACAACCGAGATTGCGCGTCCAGGTTCAGGCTGGTAGATTGGACCAACATCGATTTGTTCAAATCCGCAATCAGATATTGGTCCTGGTTGGAGTCGCGCTTCTTTCCAATATCGGTCCGACCTGCACTGGTGATCTTGGCAAACATAGCACAGCTTTCTGCTGGAGCGTTCAAGTGAATAGCGCCTGATCCGACCGTTTCCGCTTCCAACACACCGGTTGCCACCGTATCAACGCGGGTTCGTTGGTGCATCAATGGCTTTTGCCGCGACAGCGACCATTGACGCAGTCATCAGGCGTGCTGTCCATTCTATCGCCCGATGGGCGTCCAGGCAGTTGTGGTAGTAACCGAACATCAGACCGACCGTTCACACACCATGGCAAATCCCGTCCAGGCCAGACATGCTTCAATCCAGTCGCTCGACTTTGGTCGCGGCAATTTCGTAGAAGAGTTTTCTCCTACTGACAACTGGCGGGTTCGGCAGAATTGCAAACGTGCCGCTAACGGCCACAGGGCGTGTCGTGAAGTCAGTCTCCGCTGGTCCCACCATCTGAACAATGACGAAATCGCTGTCGCACGTTGCTGATGGAGGTTCGTTGTTATCACGACATAGGATGAACCTCTTGATACCCTTCGCGCGAAACACCGAAGAGGGATAGATGTAGCCTCGAAGTCGGACTTGCCTTTCATCCAGTCTTTCAATCGCAGCCGGGATGGTCTGCGTACGATCATTTGCCGGAGACGTTGGGTCCAATTGCAAATCATGAAAGGTCAGCTCAACCACTCCTGAGGTGTGCGTCAGCCTGAGCACGACTGCGGCCAGCGCAGTGAGAAGCAGCAAGGATGGGATGCCAAATCGAAGGCGTTTGCTAGTTGGCATCGCAGTCATGCTCACACTATGACACCCCGTCGACATCACCCCATCCACGTACCGATTATGTTCTCCAAGGATCCGCCAAGCAATTCGACTCAGTGCGCTATTTTATTCGTTGGAAAGCAATCGCTATACGATGTTTCTTCAGGTTCCAGCAAACCACGAAGTCAGCCACTTCTGAAATCCGGGCTTTGCCGCTTCGAAGGGACCTGCGTCGACGGTGGCGCTAGTGCGTTCCATCGCAAATTGTTCTCCGTCCTGTGGGACAATGACGCGATTGCCAACTCCTGCGGCGTTCATCTCCGCACGAATACTCTCTCGCGTGATCAGACAATGGTCGATTGATTCCAGGTGATTCAATACCACGGTACCAGGCGCGAGTTTCACCAGTTCGATTAGTTCATCCACGCTAAACAGCAAATCTCTTCCAAAGCCAAAATTGGCGACGCCGGCTGGGGCAACCACGACGTCCGGTTGAAGCCGTCTGACAGCGGATCTGATCGTGTCCGTCATCACCGTATCGCCAGTCAAATAAATGCTAGGCTCGTCGGGATGCGTGAAATAGAACCCGGACACCGGTCCCATCAACCAACCGATCCAACCATGTCCATGGGTTCCCTGGATACACTCGACGCCCAATCCGTCCTGCCGGCTCTCGATGGCCGAGCAATCGAGCCCTTTTCGACGAAGGTTCGGCGCGTCCATCGAGCTGGACCAGACCTTCAGCTGATGCGAGCGAATCCAATCAATCGCTGGTCGGTCTAAATGATCAGGATGCTCGTGGCTGATCAGCACATGAGTTGTCTTGCTGAGGTGCGATTCCCAGTTGTCCGGCAGTGGCACAAGTGGGTTCTTTCTCCGTTGACCACCAAACAACCGGAAACCCGGCAGCGATGATGGTGGCGACAACATCGGATCCACCAGGATACAGAGCCCCGCGAATTCGAGCAGCAGAGTTGCATTACGAAGGTGTGTTAGTCGCATTTGTCGTGTTTGAGATCGATGAAATCGGATGGGTCTCGAGCTTCACGCTTTCGAAGCTCGCCTATCCATCATAGCGCTCCTGTGTACCCAAGAGCGCAAAGAAAACGCAAGTGCCGCGGGCACCGACTAAGGGTCATAGAACCTATTGGACATGGAACCAAAGATTGCTTGTCTTTCGAGCTAAGGCAAGCGCAAGCTGGCGATGGTGAAGGGAATCTGCTGCTGCTCGCGCTCGTAGAACTGCCTCACGACTTGCAAGTCGATGCCGGCCTGTTGGCGAGCTTCTCGCAACGTGAGGGAGCGCAGCTGCTTGAGCGGTTGGCGGTAGAGATTCTTGCTGCCGGTGGCCTGCCCGCACTTGACGCCCAAATCAAACGCGGGCTGCAAGAACTTGGGAATCCTGTACGGCTCGGGATACAGGCGAGCCAACACGAACTTGAAGACCCAGTACTGCCAGCGGCTGACGCGTTTGGCCGTGCCCATCGCAAAACCTAACACGAAGGCCTCGTCCTGGTCTTGCAGCCCACGGCCCAACAGGACATGCATCACGTCATGGTCTTCCAAGTCCACCGCACCGCGAAAACGAATCCAGCTGTCTGGATTCTCAAACAGTTTGACAATCCAAGGAATCTTCGATTCGGGTGCGGCGGGCATCGAGCTTATGACCTCGTCGACCGTCAAATCGTCATTGTCGATTCCGGGGTACCAAGCTAGCCACAGGTCGGTATCTGTGTAGGCAGCCCGGCGTTGCCCCCGGCTATCAAACAGCCAAGCACTGGTGTCAAACAAGCTCAGAATGGAGTCCGGTCGAGGATGGTTGACCGCTGTCAGCACAGCGGCCGACGCAACTCGATTTATCGTCTCTAGCGCCAACCCCTCGGCTTCCAGCTGCTGCCAGCGATCCAACGTGGGTAACCGGAACACTTCGCTTAGTTCTTCGATCAGTTCGCGCGACCAACCTCGAAACACCTTCTGATTGTTCGCTCGGTAGGCGGCGCGCAATAGACCGGCGTGGCTGACCGCTCGTAACGTCGCAACGATCAAAGCCATGTCGCGCTGGCCAGCGATGTTGCGGCCCACGCCCGCGCGTTCGCTTTGTCCGGATCCAGTCGGTGCCGCCGAGACGGCTACGAGCGCTTGCAGTTGACCATCGGTCTGCTCGATGACCCGAGCCGATTCCACCTGAAATGGCCGCATGCATAGCGGCGCCAGAGCTTGCTCGATTGCCAATTCTTCCGTTGTGCCCTGCCCCTCCAAACACAGTTCTTCTCCTGACTTGCATTTGATCCGCAGCCAACAAGACAACGCTGCCGCGCCGCTCGCAGCCTGAGTATCGGAGCTGGCTTTCGATGGCGGACCATCGCCCGGCCCACACCGCGCTTCAACGATCTCCAGCGTGGCCACGCGGGGCGGAGTTCCAATAGATGGTTGTGTTTCCATGGACTTGCCTGAACGACGAACAAGTGGCAGATCATCCCGTTGGACGACGAGTGCAGCACTCCCGCCGACAATCTCTTTCATGGTACCGGCCTCCGCCTCCCGCCCGGTAGGTGGGTCGTGCAAGCGTAGGCGGGAATGCAATCTGGTGGGTTTTTTTCTTGTTCCACTCGGCTGAAATCCAATATATTTCGGTAGTTGGCGAAATACCGAAAAAGGAGCGCGATGAACGAGGTTTTCCACGCATTGAGTGATCCCACGCGGCGCGAGATTTTGCGCCTGCTGCGCGATCGCGACCTGAGCGCGGGGGACATTGCCCAGCATTTTTCGCTGGCGCGGTCGACGCTCTCAGGCCATTTCAACGTACTGAGAAACGCTGGTCTCATTGTCGCCGAACGCAATGGCACTTCGATTGTCTACAGCTTGAATGTCTCAGCCGCGGAAGAACTGATGTCTTCGGTGATGAATCTGTTTACAGCCCATGGTGGAAAGCGCAAGTCATGAATCAAGACAACTCCAACTCCGCGGTTAGCGAGTGGATCATGTTGGGTACGCTGGCCCTAATGTTCGTAGCCAGTGCCGTCTGTTGGCCCTTCGCACCCGAACGCATACCCGTCCACTGGAACTTGGCCGGCGAAGCCGATCGTTGGGGCAGCCGCTTGGAAGGGCTTTTGTTACTGCCTCTAATCACAGCCGGGTTGTACGTGTTGCTACGCATCATGCCTCGCTTTGATCCCAAACGAGAGAACTATGCGCAGTTCGCTGGGACCTACCGGATTATTCGGCTGGCAACTCAGATCGTCATGGTCGTCATTCACTTGGCAGTGATTGCCATGGTGATGGGAGTCCCGGTCAATATGGGCTGGCTGGTACCGCTAGTCACCGGCACAATGCTGATTGTGCTAGGCAACTACATGAGCAAGATCCGCCCCAACTGGTTTGTCGGTATTCGCACGCCGTGGACCATGACCAGCAAACAGTCTTGGGTCAAAACCCATCGGCAATCGCGTTGGGTGTTCGTGGTCTCAGGCTGCTTGACCATCCTCACCGGCCTGACGGCATCGCGATCCGCGCTCATCGTGATGCTGGTTTCCATTTTGGGCGGGACAGCCTGGCTGGTGATCTATTCCTACTGGGTTTGGAGGAACGACACCGAGCGCGTTTCGGCGCTGGAAACCAGTCCCGCCGGAGAAAATTCATCGACGGACCAATCACCAATTCAATGACTCTACCAGTACGACGTTCGTGCTGCTCGCACTCATGCTTCCAAGGAGAACCCGCGTGCATTCCTATAGCAAGATAGGCCACTGCCATCACCTAGTCGCGATCATGGCGCTGATGGCCAGTGTCAGTTCCAGCTCGCTGGCTCAATCGAACCCAACTCCGGCGGCTCCAGCGCAGCCCGAGACCAATGTGTGGCAAGGCACATTGCAAGCTAACGTGCCGCTACGGTTGGAGCTGCAATGGCAGGGTTCGGGCGACAAGACAACTGGCGTTTTGACGAGCTTGGACCAGGCCGCGGCCAAGTTTGCCGTCGACAGCATCCGCGTTACCGACGACCAGCTGGTCTTCGAAGTGACTCAGTTGCGTGTTCGCTACGAAGGCAAGTTCAACGAACAACGCACCGAGATCGTTGGCACGTTTACGCAAAGCGGCCGAGAGCTGCCACTGAAGTTCGTGCCGGCGGGAGCGAAAGCTCGACAGCAGTTGCGCGAAGCCTGGATCGGAACATTGGAAGCCGGCGGTGTGCAGCTGAAGATTCAGTTTCGCGTCTTCGAATCCGACGGCGGCAAAACAACGGCCGTAATGGACAGTTTGGATGAGAAGCAAGGCGGAATCCCCGCCCAGGCGACTTTCAACGACCAAGGTGCCACCTTCGACGTGCCGGTCATTCGCGCCAAATTCGAAGGAGCATGGAATCAAGACAAGAGTCAATTGGACGGACACTGGCAGCAGTCAGGGCAGAAGTTTCCCATGCAGATGACGAAGAGCGCACCGGAAAAACTCAGCTCGCAACCCCGCAGCGACCGTCCGCAAACACCTCTACCGCCCTTCCCTTACCAATCACGCCGTGTCACGTTCGACAATACAGCAGATTCGATCACTTTGGCCGGCACCCTGACTGTCCCCCCGGGCCCAGGACCGTTTCCCGCCGCCGTATTGATCAACGGATCAGGTGCGCATGATCGCAATGTCGACTTGTTCGGTCACCAATTGTTTTTGGTCGTAGCCGACTATCTCACGCGGAAAGGGATCGTCGTGTTACGCTACGACGAGCGTGGCGTGGGCGAGTCGCAAGGCGATTACTCGACGGCCACGTCGGTGGAACTGGCTCG
>JANQOL010000515.1 GCA_028289675.1 Pirellulaceae bacterium | reverse complement strand
AAACATGCGTTGACCGATTTCTGGTGAACGGCCTCGCAGGCCGCTGTCCATGTCGGTTTGGAAATCTTCGACGTTCCAGCTCTTCACAAATTGCCGGTTGCTGCCGATCGGATCTTTGGGTTCGACTGGGTTGCGTTGCCAAGCGTCCAGATCCTCGACCACGACCATGACGCCGTACATGCGCATCCAGTGTCTCGGGAAGGTGCACACGTAGGGATACTCGCCAGGCTTTTCGGGAGCATCAAAAGTTAGACGCTCGATGCCGCCAGCGGGAATCATGTGGGTGGCGTGCAGTACCTGATCATTGTCAGGGACATACTGCTTGCCGTCGGCACCATCGGCGCCAACCGTGAGAGCTTCCTCAGCAACCGACTGCAGCGCGCCGGGCTGGGTCACTACTAGATTGTGCGGCATCAGGTCTTCGTTGATCAGCACGACTTGGACCGGCCGTCCTGCCTCCACGGCAAAGAAAGGCACGTCGTATCGCATCTCTTCTTCGACCGTGTGGATGCGTATCACGCGGACGACCGTTTGCCGCAAACGCGCTCGATAAGCTTTAGCAATTTCAGGGCGCGCCTGTCCCAGCAGTTGGTCGACCAGTTCCATAGCGTCCAAGAAGTCGTTTTCGGTACGCTGGGCCGCCGGTGTTGATTCCGCGTAGTCCACGAGCCATTCAATTAACTCGCCGCCGGTCGTTTGATCGCGTTGATCCAAGGGCACTTTCAACAGGGTCCGAATCGCATCAGCACGCACGGTCGACTGGTCGACCAAGGAGGCGACTCGCTTAAACGTCTGGGAAGCACTCTCAGTCATGGTGCCCAAAGCACGTACAGCGGCCGCCCTGGCTTCAGCGTTCTCGGAATCCAATAACTCTATAGCAAGCCGGTGCAACGTATTGCGTATCGGCGCCTTGGGAATGAGCGTTGTTGAGTCCATCAGCGACGGCAATTGCCGATTGGCTTGAGCCTGGGACCAGGCGGCGTCCAAGTCGCCGGCGGTAATCAGCCCACCATAGGCCACGGGCACGAGAGCCGGCTCGTCGCCGTCGAGCATGGCTACCAGTTGTTCTCTAGCGGCTTGCAGTGTTTCCGTTGGTTGGCTTAGCAACAATCTTCCCAATGCCTTTAGCGTCCGCTGGCTACCGGAATCACCCGGTTTCAACGTAGCCATGACTGCGGATAACTCGCTGACCGCATCCGACTGTTTGACCTGGACCAAATCGGCGAGCGCCTGTTCTCGATAGGCTCGCGACATGCCTTCGCGCGCCAAGATGGCTTGAAAAACAGGCACATATTTGACATCGTCCGTTGCCGTCTCCACCAACAACAATTGCTCGTTGCTCAACCGCTTTAGCTGATAGGCAACGATGCGCGGGCTTTTGTCCAGGAAGATGCGTGGAGCTCTGACAGTGGTTTCGCCGCCGTGATCATGCTGGGCGTTTGCACTTGGCCCGCAACAAACGACGAGAACGACAAATAACCAGTTAGCTTTTGGCAATTCGGAGCGAAACATTCAAATCCAACGTTCGAGGTAAAGATCGCGGTAGCGGCAACGCGGCTTTCAACGGGAAACGCCGCTCGTGTGACCACAGCGAGTTTGTCGCGGTTGCCGTGGCGCCCGTCTATCCGCAGCGGTTACTGTTCCAGTACACGCATGGTTTCGTCGAGTGTGTATTGCAAGTAGTCATCCATGTCGTATTCCAAGACTTCCAAGGCGGTTTCGATCGCTTCGTCGCCACTGAGGAAGCTAAGTGCTCGAACGGCTTCCAATCGGACGCGCATATGCGGATCCTTGACGCGTGGACGTAGCAATTCCAGAGGATTGTCCACCTTGTTCACCCAGAATGACAGCGTGCGTACGGCTGCTGCGCGGGCGCGATGATCATCGGCATTCAGCAACTTCTGCAGAAGGTCCAATTCGACTTGTTCTTGAGTCTGATAAACCCACAACGCCTCTAAGAGGTGATGTTCCAGCTGCGGGTCATCAGCGTCCAAACCGGCCGCCCATTTTTCGGTCGCTGACAGCACGGCGTCTTGGTCACGTACAGCCAACTCACGACGTACCATGTAGCGAGTGCGGTCTTCCGGCTCTTTGAGCAGCTCCAACAGGGATTCAATCGGCGCGCCGGCAATCTGCGGTGGATCGACCAGCGGACGGTCCTTGTAAGTGACTCGCCAAATGCGGCCGTGGCTGTGATCGCGATTGGGTTCTCTCAAGTTATGTTGTAGGTGACCGATCAACGCATTGTGCCAATCCACGATGTAGAGCGAACCATCCGGCGCGAATTGCACATCGACCGGACGGAAATTGCCGTCCTCGCAATACACAATCGGATCGACTTCTTCTCCGCGAAATCCGGAACCATCTTCGATGACGCGGTGATTCAAGACCACCCGCTCTCCGATGCAATTGGTGACCAGGAAATTGCCCTGGGCGTCCTCGGGAAAATTGCGGCTGGACACAATCTCGCAGCCCGCCGATGGACGGATACGCTTCTTATAAAAAGTCGGGAATTTGTAACTTGGGTCGCCGCCGGTTTCCTTGGCCAAACGTTTGTGGTGTCCACCGCCTGGGTGTTTGCCGGGATACTCAATATGTCCCGAAATGGGTGCGGCCCAGTAGCTGTTACCAGGTGACGCATCGCCGATGAAGTCTTGGCCCCAACGATCAAACACGTGTCCCCAAGGATTGGAAAACGCTAGGGACACGTGGACTCCGAATCGCTCAGTCCGAGGATTGTATTTCCAGATGCCGGCTTCTTGCAGACGCGTCAGGCCATAAGGGCTCTCAACTTGCGAATACTTGAAGGTGCCTTCATTGAAGTACAGGTTTCCCCCGGGGCCCCAGGTGAAGGCAGCCAGTCCATGGTGGGAATCAGCGGTATCGAAGCCAACCAGCTTGCGAATGCGTGTGTCCGCGCGGTCGTCGCCGTCGGTGTCTGTCATGAACAGCACGTCCGGCTGCTGTGCGACATAGACGCCTCCCCAGCCAATCTCGAATCCAGTCGGTTGGTGTAAGCCGTCGGCGAAGACTTTGCATTCGTCGGCGCGGCCATCACGATCGTGGTCCTCGAAAATCAGTAGCTTGTCATTCATCGGCGTCTTGGGTTTCCAGTGCGGATACGAGGCCATCGTGGCAACCCACAGGCGACCTTGATTGTCAAAGTCCAAGGCGACGGGATTGGCAAGCTCGGGGAACTGTTCTTCGGAGGCCACCAAGTTGATTTCGTAGCCGGCACCCAGCTTGAATAGCTTCAGCTGCTCTTCGGCAGTCAAATAGTCGAGTGAGCCCAGCTTGCCCGCCTTGGCGTTCTTGTCGTCGGGACCTCCTACGTTGGTCCGCGGTTCGATGAAGGGCAGGGTATTGCTGTCGTCGACTTCGACGGGCACGCTTTGGCCGCCAGCGACCTGCCACACACGTTGATCACGGTTGGCCGTCATTTGATCCAAGATGGCACGTTCACGCTCCATCACGTCTCGGTTGTTGTATGTGCCGTCGCTGCCTGCTAGACCCCGATCGCCATAGATCGAAAAACCGTTGACCGCTCGGTAGCGGTGCCACCAGTGAAAATTCTTGTCGTCAATCTGAGCTTTAACAGCGCGAGCTCGCTCCCCATCCAGGGAAGTGGAGGACTGGCCGAACAGTCCCTGCATCAGCACGGGGCCCAACATCTTGTAGCCGGCACGATTCAGATGGGAGCCGTTGAGAGTCAAACGTTGATCAGACGATTCAAAGGCCTGTTGTGTTGGATGAAACAGGTCGACAAAGCCGACGCCAGTTACGCTGGCGACCTTGCGCAGCGCGTCGGTGTACAGCGCTAGATTCCGATTCTGCTCTTCGCCAGTGGGTAGATGCGGGTCGCCGGTGTTTTCAAAGGCGATGGGAGAGATCAATACGATGCGGGGCGGACCTTGGCCGCTGAAATCAGCCGACTTGGTACGCTCCACCAACTCTCGCATCTCTTCGCCAAATCCGGCCACGCCAGGTTCGCCAGCAAAGGACTCGTTGAAGCCGAAGAAATACAGCACGACCGTGGCTCCCGAGTGCTTTAAGTGAGACTCAGGCGAGCCGAAGTTTTTCGAGCGCAAACGAAGCACGGGTTCGTCACCGGGAAAGCACAGGTTGCGGACCGTCAGCTGTTGTTCCGCGAACTGTTGGTGCAGTAGTGTCTCCCAAAAATTGTGATGTTGCATCCGCTCACCCAGTTCATTGCCCACCAGACAGATGTGGTCCTTCGGCTCCAGCTCCAGAGCTTGACCGAGAGCTGTGGAAGCCTGGGCAGCAGCCAACCAAATCAGCAGGCTGAAAGTCGTCCGTCGCAGGATTGAAAGAAACTGGCGAGGCGAATGAGCAGAGAATTGCGGATTGCGATGTTGGGGCGTGCTACCGGGAGTAGCAAAGGCCGGACAGACATTCATCGGAGAGGTACCGTGGAGTTGGAGGAAAAGGATCCAGGTGGGCGGAACGAGGGCCGGGGGCGGACCTCTATAGTCAACGATGAGCCCATTTATTTCTAGGGTGCATCGGACTGGTTTTATTGATAATCGGTCAACGCGCCCCCGCCGAGTAAGTCGACTGGTCGTGTGGCAAAGCGTTCAGCACGGTAGTTTTCCAAGAGGTGGTGCGGTGCCCAGTGCTAAAGGAAGACGCGCCATATGTAGCGGACTTCACCTAGTCGTTGGCGGATGGTGTGGGGCGCCATTCGGGCCGACGACGCGCCGGAGAATCGTCGAGGCCTGATGCCGCCAGAGAATTCAGTTAAAATAGAAGTGACGACCAGCCGAGGGTGTCTCGTTTGCGCTGTTAGACCCAGTTGGAACAGGGCATTTTCGAGCACCTCTAGGTGGCTTTGGTGCGTTGCGACGTGTCGCCCGGAAGTATTCGGAGCCGATGGCCCGGTATTTCTTGGAGAATCCGTCCGCAGGCGCCGAGCGAAATGTAGGAAGTACAACGTGTCCACCGACGCCTAGGGCATGGTCGACCCCCACCTGAACTCCCGCCGATAATAGTGGTACCAGCAAGTATCCAATCAGGTTGCTGGTAGTATCGTTTCCCGAGATTCCAATCCAGCCAGTGTAGTTGGCTCCAGTCGCGATCGGCTGGCGCACGGCCATCTCGTTTATTGAGGTTTACTACAATGTCATTTCGCGGTCCCGCCTTCGTATCTCAAAAGCACTTGCATCGACGAACCATGCTACGTGGCTTGGGCCTGGGAGGAACCGGGGTTGCTCTGGGATTGCCCTGGTTGAACGCAATGCGCCCTGCACTAGGCGCTAGCGAAGCTGGGCCGCGTCGTTTCGTAGCCATGACACTGGGGCTGGGACTGCACGCGGAAAATCTGTTTCCCAGCCAAGCCGGGCTCGATTACGAACCCTCGTTGTATCTGCAAGGTTTGTCTGATCTGCGTTCGCGCTTTACCGTCGTTTCAGGGACCTCACATCCAGGTGTTAGCGGCGGGCACCGGGCCGAAGCCAGCATCTTGACCGCTTCGCCGATGGGCAGTAGCGGGAGATCGCGGAATACTATTTCCCTGGATCAGCTGTTGGCCAAGCATTTGGGCAATGCCACTCGTTTCCCTTCGTTGGTGCTAAGTACTGGTGGCAGCAATAGTCCGTCGTACACCGAAAACGGTTCTATGATTCCGGCGCAGTCGTCGCCGCGGGCGCTGTTTGAGCAGCTGTTTGTCGATGAATCGAAGAAGCAGCGGTCCCAGCAGGCAAAACGAATTCAACAAGGCCGCAGCATCATGGATCTCGTCGCGGATGACGCGCGGACGTTGCAAGCCGAGCTGGGTGTCGGTGACCGGCAACGGTTGGACGCATACTTTACCAGCGTGCGTGATCTGGAAGTTCGAATGGCCGAATCGGAGCGTTGGGCTCATCTGCCAAAACCAGAAGTAGCCGCTAAAGTTCCCCAAGACGTGGCGGACCCAAGTGACCTGATTCGTCGTCAGCAGTTGATGCACGACGTGATCCGCTTGGCACTGAAGACCGATTCATCGCGGTTTATCACCTTTCATACCGGAGGCGGTGGCGGAGTTGTGCCCTTGGAGGGAGTCCACGAAGGGTATCACACGCTGAGCCATCACGGCAAAGACGAGCAGAAGCTCGAGCAATTGGCCCTGGTGGAGAAAGCCATGGTTGACCAGTGGGCCGACTTCCTGCGCGATTTGGCAGAGACCGACGATGGGCAAGGAAGTCTGTTAGACAACACGTGCGTGCTACTGACCAGCAATCTAGGGAATGCGTCCAATCACAGTAACCGCAACATGCCCGTGCTGGTGGCCGGCGGCCCATTCCGGCATGAAGGTCACTTGGCCTTCGATCGGAATAACAACTATCCACTGCCTAACCTGTACCTCAGCATTCTCCAACAGATGGGCTTGGAGATCGACCAATTCGCCAGCAGCAACGGTACGCTATTGACCGCCTAACCGCCTGCCGGTTTGGTTTCGTTGTTTAGCAGCGTTTAGCAGTTAGCCGCAGGCGTACAGAATTGTCAGCTGAGTACGCCTACGGCTGACTGCTAAACATTCTTCGTTGGCAATGACGTGCGGTCGGCGATGACGATGAAGAGCTCACGGATTGTTGGCGCCGACAAGCGGTCCTGCGGCAGTGATATCCGCGGGAGTTTCACCGGCGAACTGCTCGAAGTTTTTGTGGAAGAGGTTGGCCAGCTTGCGTGCTGCCGTGTCGTAAGCGTCGGGGTTCATCCAAGTCTCCCTCGGATGCAATATATTGTCTTGAATGGTTGCGCAGTGGTTGGGGACCTCAATACCAAAGTTGGGATCGGTCGTGGTTTCGGCTGTGGCCAGTTCACCGCTGTGAATTGCATCGATGATGGCTCGCGTGTTGGCCAGGGACATGCGGCGACCCGTTCCGTAGCCGCCACCCGTCCAGCCGGTGTTGAGTAGCCAGACGTTGGTCTGATGCTGTTCGATTTTATCGGCCAGCAGCTGCGCGTATTTGGAAGGATGCCAAACCATGAAGGCGGCGCCGAAGCAGGTGGAGAAAGTCGCCGTGGGTTCGGTGACGCCCATTTCCGTGCCAGCCACTTTGGCCGTGTAGCCGCTCATAAAGTGATACATGGCTTGAGCGGGAGTTAGCCGACTGACCGGGGGCAACACTCCGAACGCATCGCAGGCCAAGAAGACGATATTTTTCGGATGACCGCCGACGCAGGGTAACTTGGCCCGCGGAATGAACTCGATCGGGTAAGCCACGCGTGTGTTTTCGGTGATGGACGCGTCGTCGTAATGAACGCGATGTGTGGATGGATCGTAAACGACGTTTTCCAGTACGGAACCGAAGCGGATGGCGTTGTAGATTTCGGGTTCGCTTTCCGGCGACAGCCCAATCACCTTGGCATAGCATCCGCCTTCGATGTTGAAGATGCCATCGGCCGTCCAACAGTGTTCATCGTCACCGATCAGCTTCCGAGCTGGGTCGGCCGACAACGTTGTTTTGCCGGTGCCGCTGAGTCCGAAGAACAGGCTGACATCGTCTTGTTCGCCTTCATTGGCCGAGCAATGCATGGGCAAAACTCCCTGACGCGGCATCAGGTAGTTCATGATCGTGAACACGCCCTTTTTCATTTCGCCGGCGTATTGGGTGCCCAAAATGACAAATTCCCGTTGTTCGAAACTCAAATCGACGCTGGTGGTGCTGGTCATTTGAGCGGTATAAGGATTGGCTGGGAAATGGCCCGCGTTGTAGATCGTGTAGTCCGGCTCGCCAAAGTCGCGGAGTTCTTCGTCGCTGGGGCGAATCAGCATGTTTTGCATGAACAGGGCGTGGTACGCGCTGGTGCAGATCACGCGGATTTTCAACCGATAGCGCGGATCCCAGCCGGCAAAGCCGTCGGTCACGAACAAACGCTCGCGAGTGTTCAGGTAGTCGCGTGCTCGCTGGCGATTGATCAAGAATGATCTTTCGGTCAGGCGGATGTTGATGTCGCCCCACCAAATGTCGTCCACCGTGGCCGCCGACTCGACAATGCGTTTGTCCTTGGGACTGCGGCCGGTCTTGTCTCCGCTGCGCGTGGCCAGCGCGCCGCTGGAGGCGATGACCGCGTCTTGGTCGATAATCGCAAACTCGTATAAGCGGGCTGTGGTGGCGTTGCGAATCAGGTGCGGAACCTGAATCCCGTGTTTGCTGAGATCCAATGCACCGGGCACAGGCTATTCCTTCTATGGTAAGTCTTGCGTGATGGGTGAGCACATGGCCAGCGTAGCAACCGGCGGTCGACGGTCGTTGCTCGCGTGTTGGATTCTACTCAGATTCTAGTCCAGTACGAGCCGAGTGGCGGAGTCCTGTTGCCCAGGTCGTTCGTGGTCCATGCTGGAGTGGTGATCCAACCAAAAAGCCTCACCGATAGTTGTCGGTGAGGCTTGGTTTTGCGGTGTCAAGGAACCGCATGGAATCCTGATGGCACCGCTGTGGTGCCGAATGGAGACGGCTTAGCTGCAGCCCATGGAATTTCCACAGTTATGACACAGGTAGCAATTTCCATTGCGTACCGTGATCGAACCGCAGTTATCGCAGCTGGGCGCATCGGACTGGAAGCCGGCAAATTGCTCGTGACGCCCTTCTAGCTTGCCGTTGGGCGGCTCGGCCAAGGCGACACCGGCTCGCTCCAGGCTATCGGTATTGACTTCGGAAGTTTCATCGCAGATACCGGCCGACGTGCTGGTGTCTTGATTCACCTCAGGAGCTCCGTTGCCATCTACGACCAAAGCTGAGCGGTCGGCCGCCGGTGCCGGAGTGGCTGGTGCTGCTTCTTGCGTCTTGGTCTGCCCGGTCGCGGCTTCCCGATAACCAGCCAGGAAGGTAATCCCCATCCAGCGGAAGATGTAGTCCACCATGCTCTTGGCAATACGAATGTCCTTGTTGGTGGTATGTCCCATGGGTTCGAAGCGTGTGTGGCTGAACTTGTTCACCAACACTTCCAAGGGCACGCCGTATTGCAAGGACATCGAGATGGCCGTTCCGAAGCTGTCCATCAGACCGCCGACGGTAGAACCCTCCTTGGCCATCGTGATGAACAATTCTCCGGGGCGACCGTCGGGATAGAGCCCAACGTTCAGGTAACCTTCGTGACCGGAGATGTTGAACTTGTGAGTGATTGACTGCCGAGTGTCAGTCAATCGTTCTCTACGCGGCTTGTAGACCACTTTTTCGACCGTGTTCTCAGCCGCTTTGTCACTTTCGGTTTTCGTACTCAGTGGCTGGCTCTGCTTGGAACCATCACGATAAATGGCGATGGCTTTGAGCCCCAATTCCCAGCCCCAAGAGTAGGCGTCAGCGATGTCTTGGGCGGTGACATCGTTGGGCATGTTGACCGTCTTGCTGATCGCTCCAGACAGGAACGGCTGAGCGGCGGCCATCATTTGCACGTGGGCCTGCCAAGGGATACTGCGAGTTCCCTTGGCCGGCTTGAAGGCACAGTCGAAGACTTTCAAGTGTTCATCTTGGATGAACGGCGCGCCCTCGATCGTGTCATTCTCATCCACGTAGTCGACGATGGCCTGCACCTGGTCGTCGGTGTAACCCAACGTTTCTAAGCCAAGCGACACGGACTGGTTAACGATTTTCAACATGCCGCCGCCGGCCAGTTGCTTGTACTTGACCAGCGCGATGTCCGGCTCAATCCCGGTGGTGTCGCAATCCATCATAAAGCTGATCGTACCGGTGGGGGCCAGTACCGTTGCTTGAGCGTTGCGATACCCGTATCGCTCACCCAACTCGATCACCTTGTCCCATAGATCTTGGGCGGCTTCCTTCAAGTAGGCCGGCCCCGCGTCGTCGATCTCTTGCACGGCATCGCGATGCATACGCATCACGCGTTGCATGGGCTCTTGATTCACCTCGTACCGCTCAAATGGACCGACGACACCCGCCAACTCGGCACTCGCCAAATTCGCGGCTCCATGCAGCAGGCTGGTGATGGAACCGCAAATGCTGCGAGCTTCATCGGAATCGTAGGCGGCTCCAGCGGTCATGATCACGCTGCCCAGATTGGAGTATCCCAATCCCAGCGGGCGATACAGATAGCTGTTTTCCGCAATGCGATCGGTGGGGTAACTGGCGTGACCCACCAAAATTTCTTGCGCAATAAAGAACAGGCGGCAGGCGGCAGTGAAGCCTTCGATGTCGAACGATCCATCCTCGCCGCGGAACTTCATCAGGTTGATACTGGCCAAATTGCACGCGGTGTTGTCCAGAAACATGTATTCCGAACAAGGATTGCTGGCGTTGATCGGCCCGGAGTTCGGGCACGTGTGCCAGTCGTTAATCGTCGTGTCGTACTGCACACCTGGGTCACCGCAATGCCAGGCGCAATCGGCCATGGCATCCAAGACCTCGCGAGCTCGGTAGCTGGGCGGTTCTGCCCCGTGGACTTTGTCGGTCACCCATGTAGTGGTCCAGGTGTCATCGTCACTTACGGCCTGCATAAAGTCGTCCGTAACGCGCACCGACAAGTTGGCATTTTGGAAGCAAACCGACGAGTAAGCTTCGCCATTAAAGTTGGCTTCGTAGCCTTCGCGGATCAACGCATGAGCCTTCTGCTCCTCACGCCACTTGCACTGAATAAACTCCATCACGTCGGGATGGGTCACCTTCAGCGACTGCATTTTTGCTGCGCGGCGCGTCTTGCCACCACTTTTGATGACACCGGCAATCGAGTCGTAAACTCGCATAAAAGACAACGGCCCGGAAGGCGTGCCACCGCCTGACAGTTTTTCACGCGACGAGCGGATGGTCGATAAATCCGTGCCCGTACCGCTACCGAACTTGAAGAGCATCGCTTCGCTGCTGGCCAGCCGCATGATGTCTTCCATGTTGTCATCGACACTTTGGATGAAGCATGCCGAACCCTGCGGAAACTCGTAGGGGTTTTCCGGCTGCTCGACTTGGCGAGTATCCGGGTTGTAATTCCAAGTGCACTTAGCGCCGGAAACACCGTATTCCTGGAACAGACCTACGTTGAACCACACCGGCGAATTGAATGCCCCGTGTTGGTGCAAACATAGCCAGGAAAGTTCCTGGTAGAAACGTTCGCCGTCTTCGGCGGTATCAAAATAGCCGTCGGCGATGCCCCAATCAGCGATGGTGCGGGTCACGCGGTGAATCAACTGCCGCACGCTGTTTTCACGTTCGCTGGTTCCCGGTTCGCCGTAAAAATATTTGCTCACGACCACATTGGTCGCCAATTGGCTCCAGTCGGACGGAATCTCACAGTCGGTTTGTTCGAACAGCACATCGCCGTTCTCGTCCTTGATGGCCGCGCTACGAACTTCCCATTCCACCGTATCGAACGGATCCGTGCCCGTGGGGCAAAACTGAGTTTCGATACTCAGCCCCGACTGACTCTGCTCCGGAGAAGTCGTCGAATCGGCCTGATTTGCCTTGGTGGTCGGACGCTTGCGCGGCAGCTTCACTTGCGACTTGACATTTCGACCCTTGCGACCAGCTTCAACTGTTGCCATCCGTTTACGCTCCTAAACGAATTGAATTCTGATAGCCTTGACCTGAGGTAGCTCAATAGCTGGGGACACATCCATGCAACCGTGTGCGAAGAACACGAATAATTTGGACGCTAGCAAATTCCTTTGCCGGCTCAAATAAGCAGGTCGCGGTGCTTCCAAGCCATATCGCTGTCGCCGATCAAGACGGATAAAATACTGAACCTACGTTCACCTTCATGGTTGTCGTTGGATTCTCTGTGGAGGGCATCTCCGCCCCGCATAAGACTCCTTTGACTTAGACGTGTAAATACCGAAAACCACTACCTGTAGTATAGTCGAGTGTTTTCGTGCACAACATCTAGGACTTTTGGCAGAGTTTACGAGATCTTCTCGCTGTGTCAAATTCTTGCTAGCGGCAACCGCAAGTTACTATCCAGAGGGCACTTGGAGCGATTTTAACCATTTTGACGGAGCTCGCGTTGGAGCAAATTATGAAGACATAAACCTTAATCTGTTAAGGGTTTGTGAAGAATTGCCAGCGCTGGCTGTTTTCATTGCCAGCAATTCGGCCGACAAAAAAAATTCTCTCATTGATCGGCCGCCAAGCGACATCTAGGAAGGCTAGGGAGAACAGGAGGTCTGTGCGGCGGCAGACAGGCTCTGAGGGAGGCGGAATCTGTGTCCCCGTCCAACGGCGCAACTAGGGTCCAACAGCGCAACTAGGGATTAGAGACCCACACAAGTTTGGGGCAGTACTGACTTCCCCTCGGGGCCGTTGATGTCGCCAAGCGACTGGAAGAAGTGCTCGTCCGACGGCAAGGCTTTCAGATCGGATCTAAGCTGAGTTGTGCCCCAAAATGCTAATGGTCAAACCAACGTTTTGATGGTGGTTCGACGTTGTTCACCCGGCCAAGAATGCCCGCCATAATCCGTCGTTCCAGCTCCCGGTCGCGACCAATCTCGTACCATCCCAGTGTCAGCGGTAGCTGCCGCAGCTGGTTCTCGTTGCGGACAATCGAGCCGTCGTGACGCTGCGCCGAAGATCCGGCGGTTGCGAACTGAGATTGGTCGACGTCTTCTTGCTCCTTCAAAACCTCGACTTCAATCTGATAACCGGTGGGTTCTGCGACCACGCGAACCTTGGCCGTGCGGCGAATCGTTTGAAACGTACTTTGTAGCCGTTCAAATCCGCGGGCTGTGTCCCCGCGCCAAGGTTCAAAGCTAGTGCCGCTAACTTCTGGAAACGTGGTTAGCCGGCCTTCCAACCAGTTATCTCGATCCCTGCGCACCGGCTGTTCGGTTTCAATTCGAAAATGGTCGTCCACAGCGTCCACGATCATGCGCCACAGAAAATCGGGATCGATGTTGCCGATGTGGGCTGGGTTGGACACCGGTACTTCGACGGGCGGAGGAGCTGCCAGCTCAATTGCACTGGTCGGCAAGCGGTGGCAGCCGCCGACCAACAACAGCGACAGCAGGCAACACAGATGCAGCCAGTGGTGCGCTCGACTGCTTGATGGAGTGTGTCTGGAGTTGGTTGCCGCGCTGCACATGGAACCTATTGATTCATCGCGGATTGGCAATTGCGCTCTCCGCCGATTTCGCATGCCCGGAGCCCTTTCGCTCCAATGTTCAGTCGACTTCGTGGGAGGTTCGGTCGAATTCACTTCGAGCTCAATCATCGGCTCCGAATTGGCCTGCCCAGGCAAATTGCTGGAGCTAGGCGGCTTCTTGGTAGGGCTGCGTGTCGGCCAGCGACTTGGCCGAGGTCTGCGACTGGGAAGTTTCGCCAGCGGACTGCTCCCCAAGTACTTCCAGGGCCAAGCTGTGGTAGTCTTCGGCGCCGTTGGAGTTGGGTGAATATTGAAAGATAGATTTGCCAAAACTGGGGGCTTCCGCCAGCCGGATGTTGCGGCGGATACGTGTTTCGAAAAACTTGGCACCTGCCCACACGCCTTGCGACTGCAGTTCCAAGAACTCGTCCACATCGCGGGTAACTTCCGCCGCCAGACGTGTGCCCGATTCGTACATGCACAGCACGACGCCGGACAGATGCAGCGTTGGATTGAGGCGCTTGGCGACGATCTCAATCGTCTTGAGTAGCTTGCTCAAGCCATGTAGCGCTAGAAAGTGGGGCTGCAAAGGTAGGAAAACTTCCTTGACAGCCGTCAGCGCGTTCAAAGTCAGTACGCCCAGCGAGGGCGGGCAGTCCAGAATCAGGTAGTCGAATTGTTCGGGATCGATGACCAGCTTATCCCGCAGAATCACCTCTCTCCCGACCTCGCCGGCCAACTCCATTTCGGCGGCCGCCAAGTCCAGATTGGACGGCACGACGGCCAACCGATCGGTAATCCAACGCCGTGCGTCGGCGATGGACGCATCGCCGCACAGGATGTCGTAGACGCTAGTCTGGTCGTCGACGACTGACAGCCCCAAGTGCAACGAGGCGTGAGCTTGTGGATCCAAATCGATCAAACACACACGCTTGCCCGCTTCCGCCAAGGCGGCCGCCAGATTAACCGCGGTGGTCGTTTTGCCCACGCCCCCTTTTTGATTGATCACTGCCATGGATCGCATGGTCCCGCACTCCTTTGCACGCACTACTGGCTGAGGTAGACGCGGCGACTATAGAAAACCGCAGTGACCTAGGGCTAGGGCAAGTTCAACTGGGCGCGGCAGAAATGCTAGCTTGGTGAGCTCCAATCCACTGCGTCCTGGTGGTCCCACGAAATCGAACTGGCAAAATCGACGCTACGAATTCATGGAATGGCCAGCGAAATTTCGCCGGAGGCATGTAAGATGTGCTGGACGGGCACCGGCCGCAACCACATCGCGAGGAATAGCAGCAATGAACGCCCAGCAACTGGTGTCTGTGCGATCGTTTCTCAATGAATTTCAGGCGCAGCAGACCAAGAACTGGTTGGAAGCGAACGCGGTGCCGGCGTACGTCGAAGGCGCCAATACAGTGACCACCTTGTCCTACATTGGGTCGGCCATCGGATCGATCAAGGTCATGGTGCACCGCTCGCAAGCTCAACAGGCGGAGCAGATTCTGGCACAGTGGGAAGACCAGCCGCCGGGCCCGGAATGGCAGTGCGGACATTGCTACAGCCAGGTTGACGCCGGTTTCGACGTGTGCTGGAAATGCGGCGAACCCCCGCAGGCATTGGCGGACGGGTCGGCGGCGACCGAAGGTGGCGGGACGGAGGGCGTCACCACAGAGGCTGTCACCGTCGCTGAGCCAGAAGCGTCTTTGCCAGCGGCGTCCATGCCCAAAATGTCTTCCGAATCGTGGAGTCCGCAACTCGCTCCGACGGTGTCGATGGTCGGCTCTGCGCGGAAGCAGCATTTGTCTTCATCGAGTGCTGCTGGCGGGCTGGGATCTCCTGCAAACACCACCGAGTGGACCGACGGGCACGAGTTGTTGGATCGGGCGTGGCGCGCGGCCATATTGGGCTGCGTCATCGTGCCTGGCATCGCTCATCTCTATTCACTGGCGTTGCTGATACGCCTTTGCGCCAGCGGACAGTGTGCGGCCGAATTACGCACCATCCGATTCTGGGCGGCACTGACAATTGACCTGTTAGTGTTGTTGACCGTGGCGCTGTGGGTGACGATAAACTGAAGATGTCGCACGCGACTCAGCTGAACTGCCGTGTGGTCGCGTGATCCGTCGTTTCGAACAAGGTAAGCGTCCAAGGCGACAAGCAGATCGTCCGGATTCGTGCGTTGCCGGAGTTCCACCGACATTCATCCACCGCGCGTGGATGCCAACTGTTTTTCCAACGAAAACGAGCAAACATAGATGACTCAACAACACGATTGCGTGGTAGTGGGCGGAGGACCTGGAGGATATGTGGCGGCCATTCGAGCGGCTCAACTGGGTTGGAAAACTGCGCTAGTGGACGAAAACGACGTGTTGGGTGGCACTTGCTTGCGCGTGGGCTGCATTCCCAGCAAGGCCATGTTGGAATCCAGCCACGTGTACCACGCTTCCAAGCATGATCTGGCCGATCATGGTGTTCAGGTGGGATCCGTTCAATTGGATTTGCAGTCCATGCTGGCCCGCAAAGATAAGGTGGTGTCCCAGTTGACCGGCGGCGTGGCTATGCTGATTAAACGCAACAAGATCACCGCCTACCGCGGCCGCGGCAAGCTGGTCGCTCCCGACGCGATCGAGGTTGCCACCGCCGATGGGCCCCAACGCGTTCAGGCCAAACACATCATCTTGGCGACGGGCAGCCGGCCGGCGACGATGCGCGGTATCACCATGGACGGTGATCGTATCGGCGATAGCACCACCGCTCTTGGTTACAGTCAAGTGCCGGACAAATTGGTCGTCATTGGCGGCGGCTACATCGGTGTGGAGTTGGGCAGTGTTTGGAGTCGGTTGGGGAGCGAGGTCATTGTCCTGGAAGCCATGGACCGCATTTTGGCCGGCTTGGATCACGAAATCGGACAACTTGCGCATCACACGTTTTCCAAGCAGGGTTTGGAGTTCCGAACGGGCAGTTGGGTTGAGAGTGCAACGGTCGAAGGTGGAAAGTGCATTGTGCGTTGCAAAGACGCGAACCCCATCGAATGCGATCGTGTCCTGGTAGCTGCAGGTCGCACGCCGTGTTCGAACGACTTGGGGCTGGAGGCCGTTGGCATCGAAACTGACCGCCGAGGGTTTGTCCCGGTCGACAGCAATTTTCAGACTCCGGTTCCAGGCATTTATGCCATCGGCGATCTGATTGGCGGTGCTATGTTGGCGCACAAGGCCAGCGAGGAAGGCATCGTTTGTGTCGAGCGTTTGCATGGTATGGGTAGTCATGTGAATTACGATGCGATTCCGGCGGTGGTGTACACCGATCCGGAAATTGCGTCGGTCGGAAAAACGGAAGAGCAATTAAAAGAAGAAAAGATCCCGTATGCCAAAGGTATTTGCCCTTACGGAGCCAGCGGACGAGCACTGGCGCTGGGTGAAACAGGTGGCCGCGTGAAGGTGTTGGCGCACGCTGATACGGACCGTGTGTTAGGTGTTCACATCATCGGAGCGCGGGCCGGCGATCTAATTGCGGAAGCGGTGGCGGCGATGGAATTCGGTGCCAGCAGTGAAGATATCGCGCGTTGTTGTCATGCTCACCCAACCCTGTCCGAACTCATGCACGAAGCTTCGTTGGCGGTATCCAAACGCGCTATTCACACGGCCTAGCACGAGACGCGCGGTGAATGTCCTGCGTTACTAACCAGCAAATTGACTTGCCAGTAAGTTGTTCGGGTACGCCGACGGAAGCGATCAAGTCCCCCGCAGCCTTGGCCAGCGGCTAAAGCGATCTTAGGTCCGCCCGAACGAACTCCATGAAAGGCCGAACGTGATGCAGTTGTTTATCGTCGACGCTTTTGCGGAACAGCCCTTTGAGGGCAATCAGGCGGCCGTGTGTCTCCTGGATTCTGAAGTCGATGCCCAGTGGATGCAGCAGCTAGCTGTGGAAATCAACTACTCAGAAACCGCTTTCGTGGCTCCGCGAGATGACGGCTACCACCTCAGATGGTTTACGCCGGGCGAGGAAGTCGAATTGTGCGGTCATGCGACGTTGGCTACTGCGCACGTGTTGTGGCAACACGTGCTGGACGAGCCGTCGACGGATCAGGCGAGTGAGATCTTGAATTTTGACACGCTCAGCGGCCGCCTTACGGCGCGGCGGTCGGATGACCAGATCCAACTCGATTTTCCAGCCACGCAGGCCACCGCGGTCCAGCCGCCGGAAGGCTTGTTAGACATCCTGGGAATCGAACAGGCGGTCTGGGTGGGGCAAAGCCGATTCGATCTGCTGGTCGAAGTTGGCACCGAAAG
>JANQOL010000509.1 GCA_028289675.1 Pirellulaceae bacterium | reverse complement strand
ATATCGACGCCAAGATCGATTTTGTGAGTCCCGAAATTGAATCCAAGCGGGTACGCGTCTCCACTCGGATCGAAAATCAACAGCTGAATGGCCGTTGGCTATTGCGAGATGGGATGAGTGCCAAATTGGACATCCGCTTACCACAGTAGCCAGTGTCAAATCGAGAGGTTTGACATGGCCGGTTGCTTGGCCGAGTCGGACCTAGCGGCGGCCTTTTTTGCGGCTGAGGCTCTGCGGACCTTGGCGCCACTTTTCCTGACTTTACGAACTCGATAAGCAGACTTCTACGATGACGACGATGGCTGACAGTCTGGTAAACAGTGCGATGCGGCCGCTGAAGCTGCGCCGCCGCCCAGACTTGCAGTCCAAGAAACAGAGTTATCACGGGCGGAGCTACTGGGTCGTCAAAGAACCGGTGGGGCTGAACTACTTTCGTTTTCATGAAGAAGAATTTGCAATTCTGAACATGCTGGATGGCATTACGTCGTTGCAGCAGATCAAGGATCGATTCCAAGCAGAATTCGCGCCGCAGAGAATCACGCTCCAGGACCTACAGCAGTTTGTGGGCATGCTGCACCGTAGCGGGTTGGTGATATCTGAAGCTACCGGTCAAGGCCGGCAACTGCGCCGCCGCGGTGACCAGAAGAAGAAAAAAGAGCGGCTGGGCAAGTTGGCCAATGTGTTCGCATTGCGGTTTCGAGGAATTGATCCGGAACGAATACTCAACTTTCTCAATCCCTTCACGTGGTGGCTATTCACCCTGCCGTGTTTGATCTTCATGCTGATGTTTGGGCTGAGTGCTCTGATGCTGGTGTTGGTCAACTTCCAGGAGTTTCGCACCAAACTGCCAACCTTTGAGCAGTTCTTTGCAGCGCACAATTGGATTTGGTTGGGAACCACGATGGGGATTGTCAAGATCCTGCACGAGTTCGGTCACGGACTGAGCTGCAAGCGATATGGCGGCGAATGCCACGAAATGGGCTTCATGTTCTTGGTGTTCACGCCCTGTTTGTACTGCAATGTGTCCGATTCATGGATGTTGCCCAATAAATGGCATCGGGTGTTCATTGGCGCCGCGGGCATGTACGTCGAATTGATCTTGGCATCGATAGCCACTTTTTTGTGGTGGTTCAGTGAGCCGGGAATGTTCAATTTCCTGTGCCTGTCAGTGATGTTTATTTGCTCGGTCAGCACGGTCGTCTTTAACGGTAATCCGTTGCTGCGATTTGACGGCTACTACATCCTGATGGACATCTTGGAAATTCCCAACTTGCGGCAAAAGGCCACCGAGATCCTCAAACGCTGGTTCCAGCAATACTGCTTGGGATTGGAGTTGCAGGAAAACCCGTTCTTGCCGCAGCGCCGTCAAGGTTGGTTTGCTCTGTATACGGTTGCCTCGGTGGTTTACCGCTGGGTGGTCGTGTTCTCCATCATGATGTTCCTGATGAAGGTGCTCGAACCCTACGGACTGGAAGCCATTGGTCGCTTGGTAGCCGTCGTTGGTTTGACAGGGATGATCGTGCAACCGATTTGGCAAATCATTAAGTTTTTCCGCACACCTGGTAAAGCAAGCAAGATGAAAAGAAAGAATGTGCTTACCTCGTTGACGGTTGCTGCGGCCATCGTGGCAGCGATTGTCTTCGTACCGTTTCCGTTTCACGTGGATTGCGCAGTCGAGATACAACCGCAAAACGCGAGTCAGGTATTCGCCATGGTGCCTGGCAAGTTGACCAGTTGGAACAAGCGGCCCGGCGATACCGTCCAGGCGGAAGAGACGATTGCCGAGCTGGAAAGTTTGGATTTAAAGATCCAGAAGCTCAAAGCGGACAGTGAGTTTGAAATCGCGCTGACCAGCTACAACGTCACGGTCGAGCAGGCCAACTACGACCAGCAGGCGCGTTCGGAACTGGACACCAAACGTGAGATTGCGTTGGCCAAGAAGCTAGTGGTCGACAAATTGCAGGAACAGATCCGGTTGCTGAGCGTCAAAGCGCCTAGCTCAGGCGTGATTTTGCCGGCTCCCAGCAAGCCGCTGCCTAAGCAGGCTTCCGACGAGGAACAATTGCCCACTTGGCACGGAAATCCCTTCGATGAAAAGAACAAAGGCGCCATATTTGCCGAATCCGATCTGTTGTGTGTCATTGGTGATCCAGGTCGCATGGAGGCGGTGTTGGTGGTCGACCAGCATGACATCGACCTGGTGTTCGAAGGACAAGAGGCGGACATCAAGATTGAGTCCGCCCGATTGGATACCTTTTCTGGCAAGATAGAAAAGATATCCGAGATGGAGATGAAGCAGACGCCAGAAAGTTTGTCGCAGCAGGTTGGCGGCAGGTTGAACACCGAGATGGGAGAGGATGGGCGCCTTAGGCCCATTAGCACTTCCTATCAGGCTCGCGTTCCGTTAGAAAACGTGGATGTTCCGCTGCGAACTGGTTATCGCGGTCAAGCAAAGATTTATGTTGGTTGGAAGTCCTTGGGGTGGAGGATCTATCGCTTCTGTGCCAGGACCTTCCGTTTTGAAATGTAATGGTTAAGACGCTCGCGGCGTGTAGCGTGCGGTCTTGTGTTTACTTAGGTGTTGGCATTACTGCCGGGCACTGTTTTCGCTGAGAATCAGCACAAGGAGTTTTGGAATGGCAAAGACAGACGACAATACGGCAGTTGAAGAGCCAGCAGCGGCACCCGCCAGTGAAGCGCCAGCCGCAGCCCAGCAGCAACAGGCACCAGTTCAAGTGCAAGTCGTTGATGAGAATGCTCAGGCCGGCTACGCCAACTTTTGCCGAGTTACCGGTTCGCCCGAAGAACTGATCGTGGATTTTGGCTTGAACCCACAACCCGTGGGCGTACCCAAGGACCCGATCAACGTCAATCAGCGCGTGATCATGAACTTCTACACCGCCAAGCGACTGTTAGCAGCCTTGCAGATGTCCGTACAACGCCACGAAGCCGTGTTCGGCGTCTTGGAAACGGACATTCAAAAGCGATTGAAGGTCCAGCAACAAACTGGCAGCTAGTGCGAGTCGCACTGACATATGGCTTGCGTCATCAATGCTGGTGGCGCCAATTTCTCCAGGCACGGGTTCTCGCCCGTGCCTTTCTTCATGCGCTAAGACTGCTGTTCGTCAAAGGCGACGAAACGCTGCCGTGGATCCATAG
>JANQOL010000503.1 GCA_028289675.1 Pirellulaceae bacterium | reverse complement strand
GATGGGAACCCCCGCCGTGGCCAACGCGCGAGCCAAATTCAGCGGAGTCTGGCCACCGAACTGGACGATCACTCCATCGGGCTCGATGCGATCGCAGATGTTCAGCACGTCTTCGGTGGTCAGAGGCTCAAAAAAGAGCATGTCGCTCGTATCGTAGTCGGTGCTGACCGTCTCAGGATTGCTGTTGACCATCACGGATTCGATGCCCAATTCACGCAGCGCAAAACTAGCGTGGCAACAGCAGTAGTCGAATTCGATCCCTTGGCCAATGCGGTTGGGGCCACCCCCCAGGATCATGATGCGGCGCTTGCCGCTCTCCTTGGCGGGAGTCTCATCTTCTTGTTCGTAGCAACTGTAGTAATACGGCGTGTAGGCTTCGAACTCGGCAGCGCACGTATCCACAGATTTGAACGTGGCCACGATGCCATGCTGCTTACGCCAAGCTCGGATCTCCAAATCATCGCTGCCTAGTAACGTAGCCAGCTGGCGATCGGAAAAGCCGTATTGCTTGGCCAGCCGCATTTCTTCGGGAGGCAACTGGTCTAGAGAACCGACGCCTCGAAGATGCTCCTCCATCTCAACCAAACCGGACAAGTGATCCAAAAACCAAGGGTCGATACCGGTAGTCTCATGGATCTTGTCGACACTCATGCCCAGCTTCAACGCGTAGCGTAGATACCAGACACGCTCGGGGTTGGGCCGCGCCAGCTTGCTGCGGATTTCGTCTTCATCGGGTTGGAAATCGGTACCCCATAGATCCTTGTTGTCACAGCCGAAACCAAACGCGCCCACCTCCAAACCACGCAGCGCCTTTTGAAACGACTCCTTAAACGTGCGGCCGATGGCCATCGTTTCTCCGACGCTCTTCATTTGCGTCGTCAGTGTGCTATCCGCCTCGGGGAATTTTTCGAAAGCGAAACGCGGAATCTTAGTGACCACGTAGTCGATGGTGGGTTCAAAACAAGCTTTGGTCTGCTTGGTAATGTCGTTGGGGAGCTCCCACAAGCGATATCCCACTGCCAGCTTGGCGGCAATTTTGGCGATCGGGAAGCCGGTCGCCTTGCTGGCTAACGCACTCGAGCGACTCACACGCGGGTTCATCTCGATGACGATCATCCGGCCAGTATCCGGTTCGATCGCAAACTGGATGTTGGAACCGCCCGTTTCCACACCGATTTCACGAATGACCGCCAGCGACGCGTCGCGCATCCGCTGGTATTCCTTGTCCGTCAACGTTTGCGCCGGCGCCACGGTAATGGAATCGCCAGTGTGCACGCCCATGGGATCAAAGTTTTCGATAGAACAAATGATGACAACGTTGTCATCCATGTCCCGCATGACTTCCATCTCGTACTCTTTCCAGCCGATGATGGATTCTTCGATCAAGACCTCGGTGACTGGAGATTGCACCAATCCGTTGCGCACCAAGTTTTCGAAGTCGTCGCGGTTGTAGGCAATGGCGGACCCGCTGCCGCCCATGGTAAAGCTGGGACGCACTACGCAGGGTAGTCCGATCGAGTCCAACGCTGTCTTGGCTTCTTCGATGGTGCGGACAACATGGCCACGGCACACGTCCAAGCCAATCTTCTCCATGGCTTCTTTGAATTGATCGCGCTCTTCAGCTTTCGCGATCACCGATGGAATGGCGCCGACCATCTCCACCGAGTATTTCTCCAGGACTCCGTGCCGATCCAAGTCCATGGCCACGTTCAAGCCGGTTTGCCCGCCGAGTGTCGGCAGCAATGCGTCCGGTCGTTCGCGCTCAATGATCTTGGCAGCAACCTCCCACGTCAGCGGTTCGATATAGGTCCGCTCGGCTGTGTTAGGATCGGTCATGATCGTAGCGGGATTGCTGTTGACCAAGACGACTTCGAAGCCCTCTTCCCGAAGGGCTTTGCAAGCCTGAGTGCCCGAGTAATCAAACTCGCAGGCCTGTCCAATCACGATGGGACCGGACCCGATCAGCATAATCTTCTTGATATCAGTACGACGTGGCACGAAGTCGCGATCCCGCTAAAGGCCAGCCTGGCCGCCGACGGTCATGGACTGCCGACGAGTAAAATTTCCCAAAACTATCACAGAAATTTGAGTTTTCACAAGGGGCGGTGGGTGCGGGCATTCTAATTCCGGTAAGCCTGCGGCCGCTCCGATACAGATTTCGGAATCATCAAGCAACGTTATCGGTCGTCGGTCAAATGGATGGTCTTGATCGGCGCCCCAGGCACCTGGGAAGGGGTTAGTTGCGGGCCTATAATCCACGCCCAGCGGTACTTGATCTTGCAAACAGACGCTTTTGCCCAGCGCATTTCATCCCTGCAGTCGCGATCGGTGATCATCACTGGCGCGAATCGTGCGTGGACGTCAGGAAGGTATAGGAATCAGCCGAATCATGAGCACAGTTGAGCGAACGGTAATCATTGGAAGTGGCCCTGCCGGCTGGTCGGCGGCCATCTATGCGGCTCGTGCCAATCTGAAGCCGTTGTTGTTCGAGGGCACGGTCAAACCGGAGATGATTCCGCTGGGCCAGTTGGCGTTCACCACTGAAGTTGAAAACTACGCGGGTTTTCCAGCCGGGAACATTCGTGCTTTCGTGGAAAGCGCGGTGGACAACGACCGGCATTGGAATCTGCCACCGCTGCCGAAAGGCGAAGAACGCGATGGTGTACCCCATTATGCGGTCCAAGGCGTCGAATTGATGGAGTTGATGAAGCAACAGGCGATCAACTTCGGCACTCGCGTCGTCGGTGATGATGTCGTCGACGTGGATTTCACCGAAAAACCGCTGAAAGTCATCCCAGCCGATGGTGAGCCGGTGGCGGCCCATACCGTCATCATTGCTACTGGCGCCCGAGCGAATTACTTGGGACTGGACTCAGAGGAGAAATACAAGAACAAGGGCGTCAGTGCGTGCGCCGTGTGTGACGGAGCGCTGCCCACCTATCGCCAGCGTCCCTTGGCGGTGATCGGTGGTGGTGACACTGCCGTGGAAGAAGCCAGCTACTTGGCCAACTTGGATGGTGCGAAGACCATTTACATGGTGCATCGCCGCGACGAGCTGAGAGCCTCTAAAGTGATGCAGCAGCGGGCACTGAACCACCCAAATATCGAAATGGTGTGGAACAGTGTCGTTGAAGAAGTCTTAGGAGATGGAGACCGCGTAACGGGTTTGAAGCTGAAGAGCACGGAGGATGATTCGAAGCGGGAATTGGATGTCAACGGCATGTTTGTGGCTATCGGTCACACACCCAACACTGCCTTCCTGCAAGGCAAATTGGACATGAATGACAAAGGTTACATCCGGTGGACCGAGGCCTTTCGGACGAAGACTAGCGTCGAGGGCGTTTTTGCCGCGGGCGATGTCGCGGACGATTACTACCGCCAGGCCATTACTTCCGCTGGAACAGGCTGCATGGCTGCCTTGGACGCTGAACGTTTTCTGGCCGAAGCCGGACATTGACCTTGGCTGCCCGGGTCTCTTGAACTTTGAGATTCGTTGACACAAGCTTTAGCTGCGGCGATCGCTGATCAACCGATGCAGGCAGTGGAAGCACAGCAGTGATGGATTAGAGGAGCCAAAAGATGAGTTCATGGATTCCGGTCGCCGAAGCGCGGTTGGCTGAGAACGTCGGCCGCGAAGTTGAGATCCGCGGCTGGTTGCGCACCCGGCGAGATAGCAAAGGTGGCTTCAGCTTTCTCGAAGTCAACGACGGAAGCTGTTTTGGCAACTTGCAGATCATTGCCGATCAGGCCCTGGAAAACTACGAATCGACCATTGCCCATCTGGCAGTTGGTAGTTCCATCGTGGCAAGCGGTACCTTGAAAGCCAGCCAAGGCAAAGGACAGAGTACGGA
>JANQOL010000494.1 GCA_028289675.1 Pirellulaceae bacterium | reverse complement strand
AAAGACGGATGTTCGGCATCGCGATGTCGCCTGGCATCCCACTTCAGACACCGTCATTGCCACCAGCGGATCAACTCAGTTCGTGAGGGCCCGCGATGCGTTCGGCAACTGGTTTGGCAATTCCAATAGTCGGCCCATTTATCAGTACGTTATCGAAGATCGATATTTGAAAGAACAATCGGTGCGCGGTGGAGTGCGCCGTGACTTGTTATCACCCGCCATAGCACCTCCGGTGCTGCCGCGAAACCAGATCGTCGATCGCTTTAACGACTTGTTCGCCCTCAACCGTTTCACCAGCGCTTGCAGCAGCACCGTTGCGCGCGTGCCTGGAATGTCTCCCAGCGACCGCGAACAGGCTGAAGGCATCCAGTGGGGCTTTGTTTGCGAGCCGGTTCACAATTTGGTGTCGCGAATCGAAATGCGACCTCAACACACTACTTGGACTGCGCGGCGGCATCCGGAAGACCAGCAGCTGGAGTTTCTGACGTCCAGCGATACCTGGTCGCGGCCGGTCAGGATCGTCAACGCACCCGACGGTAGTCTGTGGGTCGTGGATATGGTCCGCAAAGTGATCGAGCATCCAGAGTGGATTCCCACCGCGTGGCAGCAGCGGTTGGATCTGCGCGATGGATCGAATCTCGGCCGCATCTACCGCGTGGTTCGCGATGGCTTCCGCCCCACTCCATTGCCGAATTGGCAAGAGAAAACTGATGTGCTGGCCGGCTTGGCCAGCGACAACGGCAGCGTACGAGATCTAGCGCTGGAACAGATTCTAAATCGTCGTTTGCCGCTCGAAACGGAAGTGCGTCAACTGGCGCGTGAGCACGGTTCGCCGGCAGTGCGTGCGTCCGCCTTAGGATGCCTATCGGCCAGAGACTGGCTGACTCAGCGAGACATCCAATCAGCACTGGCGGATCGAGATCCGCGTCTAGTTCGCTTTGCCTTGGAACTGACGGAACGATTTGCGCGTTTGAACTCGCTGACCGAGCAGGCATTGCAAGGCGTCGTCGAACGCAAGCTTGGACCTGCAATCGATTTGCAATGGGTACTGAGCGCCAGCCGTATGGATCACATCGATGCGACGGCAGGACTGCGGGCGATTGCTCGGCGCTGCCAAGGTGACGAGTGGATCGGCAAAGCGCTGTCGCTGGTTCGCCAGCCAGATCAAGCGCAAGCCGTCGCGGAGGGCATGCTTGAAATGTGGACGAACGAGCAAGCTGTTTCAGGTTCCGATTTTGCAGCTGCCACAGCCAGTTTGCGGCAACTTTGGAAGAGGATTCCGCCGGATGGACAACAACGCCTGATGACGCCTAGGCTGGAGACGATGGCCAGCCGCGAGCAACCAAGCTTCTCCCCGGGCGACTTGTTGCTGCTTAGGTTGCTCGAACCACAGCAAGAGGCTTTCGGCGAACTGGAAATGCAAGTTATCCAGCAAGCTAGACGCCGCCTGCTGGATTCCACCGCGAGCGAAGCCGAGCGTTTGGTACTGATCAACATGCTGGGAAGCGGTTTCGTGGAGCCGCAAAGCGAGCTGGAAGACATTCGCCATTTGCTCCAAGCCGAGCCCTCGCCTCGACTGCGGCGCGGCGTGCTCGAAGCCGCGCGCCAGGTGAATTCAACGGATCTAGGAAAACTGCTGATCGATTTGTGGCCCGAACTGTCCCTGGCGGAGCACAACCTGGCGGCAGCGACTTTATTGACGCGCGGCCCGTGGACCGAATTGCTAACCACGGCCCTGGAAGCCGGAAAGATCGAACCTGAAGATCTGGATCAAGCCACCATCCAACGTTTGCGCAGCCACCACGACCGCAGCATTCGTGCACGCTGCATGACGGTACTCGGCAAGCCGACACCACGGTCGCAAGTTGTCGCCTCGTTTCTTTCCGACATGCCAACACCTGCCAGCTCGGCTGCCGGCAAGCAATTGTTCGAACAGCACTGCGCGGCCTGCCACGCGGCCAAAACGACCGCCGAAGCCATTGGGCCGCCGCTGGGAAACCTCAAGCACTGGACTCTGGATCAGTGGGTAACCGCCATCATGGACCCTAATCAAGCGGTAGAGTCCAAGTATCGGCAGATCCGCGTGTTGACCGTGGACGGGCAAGTGCTAGCCGGTATTGCCCAGGATCCGCGGGCACAGAGAGTGCGATTGGCTCAATCCGACGGCTCCTGGCGCGAGCTGGAACAGAGCGATATCGAATCGGTGACTGAGACTACCCAGTCGCTGATGCCCGAGGGTCTGGAAGAGAAGCTGACCCCTGAGCAATTGTCGACCGTGATCGGTTTCCTGCGCGAACAGTAGCAACCTTTTTTTATTGCGTCGCGTCCGGACGGCGAAACCAGAAACATCCACACCCGTAGCGCTGTCGGCTGGCTACCTCAAAATCCGGGTCGTTCAACAAACCTTGGTCGGACTGA
>JANQOL010000493.1 GCA_028289675.1 Pirellulaceae bacterium | reverse complement strand
TGAGGGCTTCGGAGTACCGAAAAAGACGCGGAAAAAGCGGCGTTTAGGCCATAGCGGCAACAGTTGCGTGCGTCGTGGGGCGGAGCACAAAGACCACGTTTGGGCTTGGGACTTCATCCACGATCGCACAGCCGCCGGCAAGCCGCTGAAGTGGCTGGCGATCACCGACGAATACACGCGGGAATGTCTTGCGTTGGAGGTTGATCGGAGCATCACGTCCGACCGCGTGCTGGACATCTTGACGAACTTGTTTCTTACGCGAGGTGTTCCCAATCACATCCGCAGCGACAACGGTCCGGAGTTCATCGCGCAAGCGATCCGCGGTCTCGTCGAGCGGACCGAACTGGAGATGCTTTACATTGAGCCCGGCGCGCCATGGGAGAATGGTTTTGCAGAATCGTTTTTTAGCCGCCTGCGCGACGAGCTGTTGAACGTGGAGGAGTTTATGAATTTGGCCGAGGCCCGCTGGTTCGCCCGCCGTCGTCTGCAAGAACACAACCACGAGCGGCCACACAGCAGCCTGGGCTACCGGACCCCTGCGGAGTTTGCGGCAGGCTGTGCCGCGTCTTCCGCTCCGGCTACGCCTGCGCTCCAGACGCGGCACAGCCTAGGTGAAGAAGAGTTAACCACTACCCAACCCCTACTCTCATGACCCCTGGAACAAAAAATGGGGGCAGGTCAGATTTAGCTCGTCAGGCTCGAACGAACAGCCGTCGTAAAGATCGATGCGCTTCGCATGATCCCGATTGAGGCGATCAATAAGAGGGTATAGAAACCAGAAATATGCTTCGGGTTCGAAAGACGCTACCAATGTGCTTCCAGGCTGATCCCAACTACCGACCCAGACATCCAAAGCCACCGGCCATGCCCCCTAACGACCAAGGTAACCCGGCGGCGGACCATCAGGAACGACGCCGAGTCACCAAGTAGATCTCCAAGTAGTTTAATCGTTGAATCGCCGAAGACGTAGCCGCTCGGGTTCACCGATTTGTTATGCGGCATCAGTTGCGATTTCAATCCCCAGCTGCTCGTACGTCACAACAATTATCCGAAAATCTGTGCCAGCTTCCTGAAGGCGGTTGCGTGCCCGTTCCAGAGCCCGGTCCTTGATTGTGTCCATCGCGGGAGCGGCAAGAAGTAGAAGTATTTCACAATCGCGATTGGTAATAGACTTGTAACGATGGCCTAGCTCAATAAGGCGCGGAATTGTGTGATGTAGCATCGGCACCGCCACGCGCTCATCTCGAATCCACTTAACCTCAGCGACAAGATCTTTCTGACGGCGAGTGCCTTGGACTACGCCATCCAACTCGACATATCCCGCTTCACTAGAGAAGCGAACGTACCGCTCTACGGGACGGCCTAGATCCATTTGCAGCCACTCCAAAGCGGCTTGTTCAATTTGAAATGCGAAGTGCATTCTGCGTTGGTGCGATAAGTCGCCAAAATCTCGCGGAAGCTGAACCGGCTTCCTCTCGGTGTCGTCTTCCGCAGTCGTTCCTGCGGCGGTTTCAGGTTCTGTGCCGTCCTCTGCCCGCCTCAAGACCTCATCACGGGTAAGGTATTCGCGCCGAAAGTCAAAGTAGTTTTTGTCGCCACGAATAATTGCAGCGAGAATGTGAAGGAATTCCAGTTCAGTAACAGCAGTCGCAACAATGAAAACTGCGGCAAAATATGTCGACCAGTGATTAGCGAACAAAGCGAACGTTGTCAGGTACAAGATCGCGGCCAATCGGATTGCTGTAGTGCGGATCCGCGGGATTAGGCCGATACAAGTCAGCAAAATGCCAAAGGTCAACGCGACTCCGCCGAGCAGTTCGGTGAATTGCGATGGCAGTAGCTTTTCCATTGCTGCCGCCTAACTTTTTATTCGACAGAAACTTCTTCAGTAAGCACTGCATACTGAAGAAATTGTTCAGTAAGCAGGTTGACAGACGGGAGCACGGAATGTATACATGCGTACACTTATGCCGACGCCCAACTGGAGGACCTGTCCAGGGACCCAGTCTATCGGTCTGCGCCCGACGGAGCAATCAATCGACCAGACGGTCAGCCGCCGCGCCTGTTCGACCGCTTGCGGTTCACGATGCGGGCCAAGCAGTGCACCGTAATGAGCGCCAAATCGGTTTGCTATTCGGCTGATTCTTTTGTCCTGTCGATCGCCACTATTTGAGACTGAGCAAGTCTGGCAAACACCAGTACTGCAGCTACTTTTGTTGCTTGGAAAATCTAACCGAATGGCAACTCGGCAAGGCACGTTTCAGTCTGTCGACTTCTTCTGGAACGCACTTCGTGTACGTGACATCCAGGTATTCAAGGTTCGTGAGCCCCATCAGCGGCGTCAAGTCACTGACTGGAGCACCGCGGAGATGTAGCTTCCTCAGGTTCTTCAGCCCCGACAGAGGCGTCACGTCTGTTACTTTTGTTTCGGTGAGGTTTAGAACTTCAAGGCTCGTGAGTCTCTTCAAAGGCACCAAATTGCTGACCGGTGTGCGTTGGAGTTGTAGCTCCCTAAGGTTTGTCAGCTTCGCCAAGGGTGTCAGGTCGGATACTTTCGTGCCGAGGAGATCTACGTGTTCAAGCCTCGTCAGTCCTGCCACTGGCGTTAAGTCCTCGACTTGCGCCTGGTATAGGTTCAACATTTAAAGTCCTTCCAGTTGAGCGACCGGCCCTATGTCTTTCACATCGGACCAGACCAAATGGACGCTGACCACTGGGCCAGGATCGTCTGCGTCAAGAAACGCCTGCATCCATGCCGGCCCCGACGGCTGGTCTTGATAGCTCCAATTAGGGTTCTCAAATTTCGCCCTTCCGCCATTGTCGTAAACCCACTGCACGGCTTCTTTCTGCTCCTCCGCGGGGAGGGCCCGACGGGGACAGCCAGCCAAGACACGGAAACAGGCACGGAAACAGGCACGGAAACAGGGGCCAGCCATCTCAGTTGAGGTATCTTAATCCCCCCCAGCCGGCAACTACAATCTCTTTGGCTGGCTGTCCCCTTCGGTCCCCCCTCTATCAAACGTAGACCGTCGTGCAGGCGCGCATTTTTTTTGGCGAAATTTGAAGTTTTGGATTCGGCACAATGGGACGCAGACGTAAATCGTTACAAGTACACTTGTTAAACGGCACGTACCGAGCCGATAGGCACGGACCGTTGCCAGATTCAGAAAGGGGATACTTCGGGATGTATGAACACGAAGGCTATTCGACGCAGGCCGGCACCAGGGGATGCACAAACATGAGCGAACCCGACGAAGACGAACCGCGCTATCCTGGCCTGGAATACGACTACGACCGGAAAATGCTGGTCGGTGCCGATAGTCTGGCCTGGTGCTTTGAATGTGACGCATCGACCATCCGGCGATGGGCGAGCAACGGCAGAATGCCCAAACCCCTGAAAGTGGGCGGTCGAACGCTGTGGGATGCCGAGGGAATCCGCGAATGGATACGGCAGGGGTGCCCCCGCTGCGACGCCTGATTTGCCGGATTCTGGCCGTCGTCTAACGCGCTGCGGTGGTGCCCACCGCTGAGTTTCTTGACCACCCAAATCTCCAGCGTGTACCGTCCGACGCCGCCAAAGCTGAGTTGTTTGCCACAGCGGCAGCAGATTTGGAGTTAACCAGAGATTCACATTCTGCTTGTTCGGTGCTCGGCGTGATAAGTAGATGTGACGTCGGTGCACTTGGAGTCTAGATTGAACATCCAGTAGTTCAGAGTCGCGAATAGCGAAAATGTGATTAGAACGCTGGACCGCACAAGTTGAAGGACAAGTTTCGGTCCCGCTCCCTGGATATGGGTAGTTTAACTTGCGACACTAGTTGATCTGGTGGTAGCTCGACAGTGCGCAGTGGAGAAACAACCTGACATCGATCGAAAGCACGCCCGACGGACTCGCTCAGGCGCAGCGTCGGCCGCATTTGGCCGCGCTGCTCGCGCTGATGTCGTTGCTTTGGCTACAGGCGTCGATCTCTCTAAGCGACATCGGTGATCCACACGTCCATGGGATGCTGCATACGGAATATGCCAACGCGCGGTATCTACTGCTGGCGGTGCACAGCAACGATGAGACAATCGCAAACTGGCGTGACTTCTTTGGGACGGCAAAGTACCGATACAACGAGAAGAACGAGCCTGCGGAAGCTTTTCATTACGCCCACCACGGTCTTCTGAAGCCGACACTCACGCGACTGTTCGTACGATGGTTCGGCGCCAAAGAACCAGTAGTACGAGTTCTGTGTCTGCTGTTTTCCCTGGGATGCACGACGTTACTCTACGTGTTCCTACGAACTCACTTGCCAAATCTGCTGACTGTATGGGCACTAACACTCTTGTATGTCCTTTTGCCATTGAAGTTGGCCTATGTCGACGTTTGGAAATACGAGTCGGCGGCAGAATTGCTGATGCTGGCTGGACTCGTGAGCGTGACCCTCGCCATGAGGTCGCCAGCCTGGCGGTGGGCGTATTGGAGTTCGATGGGGTTGATGTTCCATACGGACTACCCTGCCTATCTAATGGCAGGAGCCATCCTTGTGTTTCTCTTCGTAACACGACATCGCCCGCGGCATTGGCCCCTTTTTGCACAGGGTGCAGTTGCTGCCACTGTTGGGTTCATCTCCACCGTAGCGCTACAAGTGTGCCTCGGTTACGGAAGCGAAGTCATTGCCAACGCGCAATACCGAATCGCAGGAGACTTGGCGGACGTTGGCCTTTGGGCGCAACTTCAACACCAATGGAGGTTCTTGCTGCACAACCTCGGAATCGCCGTGGTTGGCGTTGCCAGCGTGAGCATTGCTTATCTCGTCTTTCGCCATCAGACACTGCGAAACCCATTAGAGCCTATCCGAAAATGTGATTATGCCACAAGTCGGTATTTGAACGGTGGTTGGTTCTTTGGTGGCGCAAGTCGGCGGAGCATGCGGCCGATGGAT
>JANQOL010000492.1 GCA_028289675.1 Pirellulaceae bacterium | reverse complement strand
CTGTCAGCGAACTCGAGCCAGTGATCAATTCGATGTTGGTCGACGTAGCAGCCGGCCAACATCGCTCGTTCATCGGCCTCTTGACCTGGTCCTTGGCGGACGTGTCGATACCAACCGTCACGCTTTGCTTTCGCAATCGCCTCAAGCAGTTTGGTCGTGGAGCGTACCATCCGGGACCAACCGGCTAGGCGACAACAGTTTCAAACGCACCCGCATTGGGCGCTGAGCCCTGATTGCGGACATCTCCTACAATGTCCGTGCCTATGCCCAGGTCTGCCCCGATGTCAATTGCCGGCGACCCTGCCCGCAGTCGGTAGTCTTGGTTCGCGTAGTCATTGACCAGCGCTTCGGCAACGGTACCGACCACTTGCGAATTGGTCGGAGTTGGCTGAACCGAAGGGCACGCGGCAATTAGTGCGCTGTCGATGGCCATGTTTTCATCACCAGGATTGCCAACTAGCACGCAGGCAAGGAACACGTCGTTCGTGCTAGTCCATGTGTTGGACGATGTAGCTGAGAGGTCAATCCACAATCTCTGATGACCGGCCCATGTGCAGTGCTGCGTCACGAATGCGCCCGTTCCGTTGTGTTGGGCGCGTAGATTTAGTGACGCTCCAGCCAGGTCGACCACTGCGTTGGTGAGCATGCCAGACGCGACGACAAATGGATTGGACTGGGCTCCGCGAATGGTCATGCGATCGCCATACCACTCGTCTCCAGCTTGGATTTGGTAGTGGCCGGTACTCGATCCGTTGTCTTCGATCACCAGTCCCCTGGTGCGTACGATGGTGCCGGCGAGACTGTGAATAGCAGCCGTTCCGTTGTTGTGTAGGCGGCCACCGTTGACGATGAGCTCAGTCTTCGGCGAGTTCGTATGGATGGAAAAGAACTCGTCGGCTGCGCCCTGCCCGTCCACGTTGTTTACGACCAGCTTGGCCCCAGAAGTGACCTGCACGAATTGGTCCGTCGACCCGTTAGCCGTCAGGTCATTAACCGTGTGGACGCCTCCCTGAAATAACATCCCCGTGCCACCCACGTTCGCAGCAACGAAGCCGTTGATGATCGTTCCGGTTCCGCCCAGGATTCTGAATACCGTTGACCCGTTGCCGTCAAAAGTGGAGCCATTGGTATTGATCTCGATATTGTTCAGCGTTCCAAGCTGGATGGATTCGCCAGTGAACGCCCCATTTGGTTCAAACTCTAACGTGTAGCCATCTTGCAATAGGGCTACAGCCGCCGCGATCGTCCGCTTGCGTTGCGTAATCGACGAACCATCATTCGCATCGTTGCCGCTCGGACCAACGTGTATGGTTTTGTTGGGGTAATTCACTCCGGTGCGTAAATGCGTCCATTGCGATCTGGGAGTGCTCCACACCCAGTCTCCATTCGGGACGTGACCGGACGCATGGCCGGAGATACTCACCACCTGCAAATTGCTTGGCTCGGTGGGGAATTCGGCGCTGCCGGCTACCGTATCGTCGCCGCCCGAATGCGGCGGTCTTGTCTCGGGCATTAGCTCAGCGGTCCTACGTGAATGAGAGTTCCCGGCTGCGATGCCACCCAGATTTTTTCCTCGTCGGAGACGTAGAGCGTGTCTCGCGGCATCAGCTCGCGTCCCGCTGCAGCGTCGGCCGCTGGTTGGGCCGCTGAGAAAATGACGTTGGCCGGTCCGTCGCCTTTGTTTTGAAGGACCACCGAAGCGTTGGCTAAACCTGTCCCGTCCAAGACGTCGACGTAAGCGGTACCGACAGAGACGTTGGGGAGTGACTCACTCACTAGGCTGGTACTTTCGTTTTGCGAATCGCTGGATTCTGGATAGTTGCGGTCGCGACTTGCCGTGTGATTTCTTGAGCTGCGCGAGAGCGTGTGGAGTCAGACCAAATTTCATCCACAACTTGTTGAGCTGGTTGAGTGCGTTGTCTCGCTGTCGCACTTGCGGCGTCTCTGACTGATAGCCCTTGTCAGTCTCGAATGTCATGCGGCTCGGATCTTCCGCTAGCCAGTCGCTGAGCCGGCGGTACTCTGCCCAGCAATCGCACATCACGCGAAACGCGGAATGGTGGATAGGCTCCAACAGCTGCAGCTCCGTGAGCAGCTCGGCGTACTCGATCCAGTACTCGCGACCGAAGCCTTTCAAGTCGTCCGGTGGCGGTGGCGGCTGCGTTTCTTTCTGGTCCATCTACGCGGATTGCTCATCGCGTGTTTTTTCGTCGTGGCACGGTTTGCAGAGTGACTGCCAGTTGTCTGGATTCCAAAATAGACGCAGATCTCCGTGATGCGGTCGGACGTGATCGACCACTGTCGCGAACCGATCGATCCCGTCACTCTCACAGCGCACACAGAATGGATGCGATGCGAGGTGCCGGCGACGTGCTCCGCGCCATTTGCGGCCGTAGAGACGCTTGACATTGCTCTTGCCGGTGGCTTTGTTTCGTCCACATCTTCGGACGCCGCCGCGTCGTGGTGGCTTGCGTCGAGCTGGTGTTGGCAACTTACGGTGCGTTGCCGACCCACCGCTTGGCTAGCTCGAAGGCTTTCAGAGCGGCCGATACCGTGGGAGACGTGCGCACGAAGCTAGAAGCGTAGGCGCTTCCGACCTCGACACCTAACTCGAGTAAATACGGAGTGACCTGTTTGAACCGATCCAACCAGGTGCGTTCGACCTGGTCGTATTCTGCCGTGCCATGCGAGAGGTTTGCATTCTCCACCTCGGCAGCCGCCTCAGTGCTGGCCGTCTGAAACATCGCCAGAGGCGAATCGAACTCCGAGTCTGCCGGTGTGGTGGTCGTACTAGCATCCGGTGATTCGTGCTGCAGGTAAGTCGGCGGCACCTGGTCCCAAGTCGGCTGGTGTTCACCGAGGACCTGGTTCAATGGTTCAAAAACAGCTTCGACGCCCGGCTCACAACCCTTGTGGACCGTCGT
>JANQOL010000673.1 GCA_028289675.1 Pirellulaceae bacterium | reverse complement strand
GCAGCCCCACAGACTGGTTAACAGTCCGCTGATCCACAGGAGTTGCCACACGCTGCATTTGGAGTCAACCTGCTTCACTGCCATCTGCTCACCTTCCTTGGCTGCCACTTGCGCACGAATACCCGTCAAACTGGGTTGGGTTCGGATCGTAGGAAATGCAGGCGCTTAGTGCAAGCGAAATTGCGGACCCTGGATCTGTGAATCACCGCCAATCGATGGCGTGAAACATTGCTAGCAGTTGGGCTCCACGCCGCCGATTGAATTGCCCGACGTAAGCCACCTTGCCGAGCAGATGCTCGCGAAATCGAGGGTGACTGTGGCGGTTTTGACTACGCCAACCGTGTCGCTGGCAATTGAACAGCGTTGCTTTGAGAGCTTCCACGTCACGTCGTGGCAGATTCATACGCTCGTTGACGACGATGCCTAGCACACGTTGCTGAGTGCCAGCGCGCAATTTGCGCGTCTTGCGAAATTGAACTGCGAATCCTTCCTCCATCGCAATGGCCGCCACGGTCGTTACAAAAGCATCGATCCGAGGGGCCCAGCGATGATCTCCGCTGAAGATCAGATCGTCCGCGTAGCGAGAATACTGGCAGCCCAATTTGACACTCAAGCCTGACAGGCGTCGATCCAAACGAAAAGCGATTGCATTAGACAAGGCCGGCGAAGAGGGCGCCCCTTGAGGCAGGCGACTACGGCGCAATTCTTCCGGAGCTTCGCTGTCCTGCAGGCCCGGGGCGCAACATAGCTGGGACAATAGACGCGCAATTGGAGCGGAGTAGCCCGCCCGACGAAACAGGCTGGCGACACGCCGGCAATGAATGGATCCGAAGAAGTTACGCAAGTCGATTCTCAATACGAGCCGTTGGCCTACGTGCGGCGATACGCACGTCTGGATCGACGATCGCGGACGATAAGCTTGAGCACGTGGGTGAACTGGAATTTCTGCCAATATATCTCGATAGATTCGGTGTTGAGTTGCTTTCAATTGGGGAAGTGGTGTCTCTAGCCAGCGAGTTCGCCCGTCGCATTTGCGAACGGCACGGCGGAAATAGTGGTCTACGCCACAGTTGCGCCGGCGATGCGGCAAGGTCAGCCATTGCAACGTATGCAAGCTGTGGATCCCGAGTCGTTGGCATAGTTGTTCTTCGGTGTCAATTTCTGGTGTGGGCCAAGCGTGCCTTGGCCCGCGCAATCGGCCAATGGTCGTTCGACTGATCGCTAGTCGCTTGGACTTGCGAAACAGCCGTTTGAACCATGTTTGCCGTGCAATCCAACGACGCAGTTCCGTCTGGTTCACACAGCCAGCCTGGCCAAACCGAGCGTGCACCGCAGCGACCAGTTGTTGCCGCCACTGGTCGGTCGCCCACCTGTCTTGGAAGGAGAAGCGAGAAGCTACGTGCACTGAGAGTGCAGATTGGTCGCTCAACCACTTGCGACTGAGATCGGTGGCTAACCAATCACACAGTTCAGAGGCTTTGCAGTGATCCCATTCTTCAGACAAGAAATCAGCTACTCACGGGCAATTGACCATGCCGTTGGTCATATGTGGCTAGAACATTTTACTTTTCGTGGGGCCTGCTTTCGACGGAATGTGCAACCGCTGCGTTGATGACGCAGGCCATATGCCTGTGCGGTTCGCACTAGGTTGACGATAGCGGACGATGTGGATCGGCGGTCCTTGGTCACCATGGCTGGTACTGGCCGAGTGGCTAAGCACATGACAGCAAGCGCTCCCAAGCAACTGGTGCTTCATGTCAAACGCTGTCAGCGGACGGATTACCAACTTGTCCAAGCGCCAGCGCGTGCTGCATTGCGTCGGTAGGCGCAAGACTGCACGTGCGATCAAAGCTGAGGATGCGAAACGTACGCGAGGTAACCTCGCGCAGGTCATGGAATCGTACGTGACTAAACCACAACCAGACTTGGTAGCGTCCGCCGACCGTAGCGTTTGACGGTCGCATTATACCCGACTACGGGTTGGTTTTCCGTTGGCCCAGCTAGTGCGAGTCACACGGACGTATAGCGTGTGCTGTCAACGTTTTTACAGTCTCAAACAGGCGAAGCAACGCTACACCGAAGCGTTAACCGCTCTAGGACGTATGGACATTCCGGTATCGACGATTTTTGATTTCTGCGAGCATTTAGGTTCTTCATTGAGGAGGAGCCATGCGACGACGGCACGAACTTACGGACGGCCAATGGGATTTGATTAAGGAACTTTTGCCTGGGAAGGAGGGCGATGCTGGACGAACCGCCGCTGACAATCGACTCTTCGTCAATGCAGTCTTGTTTGTCCTCAGGACGGGCATTCCCTGGGCAGACCTACCAGAGCGATTTGGAAAATCGAATAGTGTTTGGCGACGATTTGATCGCTGGGCGACCAACGCAGTGTGGGAGCGAGTATTCAAAGCACTCGGTGAGGAAAGTCTGATCGAAGAAATGAAAGAAGTGCACCTGGATTCGACGACGGTGAAGGCACATCAAGTCGCTTCCACTGGTCGTCGACAGGAGCTAGAAAAAAAGATGCAGCCGACGACCGACGATGCATTGGGCGGTCTCGCGGAGGACTGACGACCAAGATTCACGCGGCAACAGGTGAAAGTGGTCGTCTGATCGACTTTGTGTTGACGCCTGGCCAAAAAGGTGACGCTCCGCAGGGTGAAGAATTGCTGGATCGCATGGAGGAAGGTCAGGTCGGAGTCATCGTTGCCGACGCGGCCTATGACTCTGACTCAATTCGAACCCAGGGAAAGCAGCTCAAAGCCAAAGTCTGCATCAAACCAAACCCCACGCGGAAAACGAAGAAACGATACGACAAAGAAACCTACAAACATCGAAATCAAATTGAGCGATTCTTCGGGCGCATCAAGTGGTGCCGTCGAGTCGCAACTCGCTATGAGAAGAAGGCGGCCAACTACGCCAGTTTCATATGCTCGCAGCACTCGTTACTGACGTAATTTGAATGTCCATAGAACCTAGAGCAGGCCACAGCCCTTGCCCTCGCCAAAACAGCAGACCATCGCGTGTTATGGGTGTATGCAGACTAGTCGCTGGACGATGCAGCCGATGTTCGCACTTCAGCAGGAACCAAGCTTGAATGCGCAACGAGCGCGTTCAAGAAGATCCGGCGAATCGCGTCATAGCCGCGATCGTTGGGGTCTTCGATGTTTTCGAAGTACCAGTAGTGTGGATCTGACTTGTCATAGTGGGAACGCCAAAACTGGCGACAATGAGACCCATGACCGAGAAAGGTGGAGTGGAACCAGGAATACGTGATCGCGGGTCCGGGCGGCCCGCCGCAGGACATCGTTATAGGCGGAGTGGATGGCCAAGCCGTCAGGCCAGTCCGGCAGAAAGACGCTGGGCGCATCGCCCACTCCGTCCGTCGGATCGTAGATGTCACACAGATAGATTTCGCAACCTCCTGGGAATAGCTCGGTCAGGCCCTCCAGCATCCGCCCCAATCGCTGCTCAAAAGAAGCAATCCAAGGTTCAGCCTCGGCCAACGTCGCGCCATACATGGCGCCCTCGCGAGGAGCAGACCGCCCATAGTTGTGAATGATGTCATTGCCGCCGGTCGTCATGAACACTAGGCCAAACGTATCGTCCGGCTGCGGTTGCAGCCGTTCCCGCAGATGTTCCTCGTGTTGAATGGACGTCGAACCGGATACGGCGATGTTCTCGCTAGACAGCTGAGGAAGTACCTGGCTCAGGCAGACCCCTCGCATGTCGACAAATTCGGCGTCAGGGTTCTTGAGGACGCGCTGGAAGTAGCTGTGCGCGCGAGTGCGAGCTCCCAGTCCGGCGGTGATGCTGTCGCCGATGCCGATCACATGTACGGGCTGTTGGCTCCACACTTGGAGAAAAGGGCCGCGCTCGACTGCGGGGCCGGCAGGTCCCTGTCCGGTCGGGCGAGCCAGCCAAAAGGCTACGTAGGCGTAAGCAAGCCCAATGCAGCACAGACCGATGACAACCACAAAGATCGAGCGCCGTCGAGATTTGGCAGTGGTGGCCATGAGGGTCTCATGAAGTTAGGTTTCGTAGCCCAAGTTCGGAGCCAGCCAACGCTCCACCTCACGCAAACTCATCCCTTTCCGTCGTGCATAGGCCTGAACTTGGTCCTGTGTCAGCCGGTCCACCGCAAAATATCTGGATTGCGGGTGTGCGAAATACAACCCGCTGACGCTGGCGCCCGGCCACATGGCGAACGACTCGGTCAGCTGCACACCGGTCGCCTGCTGAGCGTCCAGCAATTGGAACAGAGTTTCCTTCTCGGTATGGTCTGGACACGCTGGGTAGCCGGCCGCCGGACGAATGCCGCGATACTGTTCTCCGATCAATTGGTCGTGACTCAGTTGTTCGGTCTGGCCAAAGCCCCAATCTATACGTGCGCGATGGTGTAGGAGTTCGGCAAACGCCTCGGCCAGGCGATCTGCCAGTGACTTGACCAAGATCGAGTTATAGTCGTCACCGGCATTCGCGTATTCGTCGGCGAGTTCGTCCGCACCGTCTCCGGCCGTGACTACGAAACCTCCCAAATAATCTTCCCGGCCAGAGGACTTGGGCGCAATGTAGTCAGCCAACGAGCGAAACGAATCTTGGCCCTTGCGTTCCCACTGCTGACGCAAAAAATGGAATGTGGTCAGCACCTGTTCGCGAGAGTCGTCCCGATACAGGAGCACGTCATCGTCTTGGCTGTTGGCAGGCCAGAATCCGTACACGGCATGCGCGGCAATGAGTCGCTTGGAGATGATCTTCCGCAACATTTCCTGAGCATGGTCGAACAATTCGCGGGCTTGCTCGCCGAACTTGGCATCCTGCAGAATCTTGGGGTATTTGCCCTTCAATTCCCAGGACAGAAAAAATGGTGACCAATCGATGTATTTGGCGATCTCTTCCAATGAGTAGTCGCGCAACACGCGTGTTCCGGTAAAGCTGGGCTGAGGAACGTCGAGCGTTTCCCAGTCCGACGTAAATCGATGTTCAAGTGCGTCTTCGTAGCTGACCAGCTTGACCTGCCGGGCCTGATAGCTGGCGACTAAGTCTTTTTGCAACTGCCTGTTCTCGGCATTGAACGCTTGACGCGACTCAGGTTGGCACAGTTTTTCAACCACGCCCACGCTCCGCGAGGCATCCAGGACATGGGCCGTTTCGTGGTCATAGTGGGGCGCAATCTTGACCGCTGTGTGCTTGGCGCTAGTGGTGGCCCCGCCGATGAGCAAGGGAGTTTGCAGCTTTAAACGCTGCATCTCCTGGGCGACGAAGGTCATCTCGTCCAGGCTTGGGGTGATCAACCCGCTTAGTCCAATGATGTCGACTTGTTCCCGAGCGGCTGTTTCCAAAATCGTGTCCGCGCTAACCATCACGCCCAGATCAATGACCTCAAAATTGTTGCACGCTAAAACCACTCCGACGATGTTCTTCCCGATGTCATGCACGTCGCCCTTGACCGTGGCCAGCAGCACTTTGCCACGCCCGGAGGACTGGGCCGCGCCCGCCTCTTCTTTTTCTTGTTCCATGAATGGCGTTAGGTAGGCCACCGACTTCTTCATCACTCGAGCCGATTTCACGACTTGAGGTAAGAACATCTTGCCCGCGCCAAACAAGTCACCCACGACACTCATGCCGTCCATCAACGGACCTTCGATGACTTCCAGGCACTTGGTGGCTTGGCTGCGGGCTTCTTCCGTGTCCGCTTCGATGAATTTGTCGATCCCATTCATCAAGGCGTGCTTCAGCCGCTCGGCGACTGGAGCTTCCCGCCAAGACAAGTCTTCGGTGTCCGCTTTCTTGCCCTTGTTCTTGACGGTGTCGGCAAACTCCAGCAAGCGTTCGGTCGCATCTGACCGACGATTGAGCAACACGTCTTCGACGCGTTCGAGCAGGTCCTTGGGGATGTCCTCGTAGACCGCCAGTTGGCCTGCATTGACAATGCCCATGTCCAGACCGGCTTTCACCGCGTGGTACAGGAACGCGGAGTGCATGGCTTCGCGGACGTAGTCGTTGCCGCGAAACGAAAAACTGATGTTGCTGACTCCGCCGCTGACCTTCGCCCCCGGACAGATGCGTTTGATCTCTCGAGTGGCCTCAATAAAGTCCACTGCGTAATTGTTGTGCTCTTCAATGCCCGTGGCGACGGTCAGGATGTTGGGATCAAAGATGATGTCCTCAGCTGGGAAATCGAGCCGCTCGCGTAGGAGGTCGAACGCACGTTTGCAGATGCGGATCTTTTCGGCCGCTTCGGTGGCCTGGCCTTGTTCGTCGAAAGCCATCACGACACAAGCTGCGCCATACTGACGTACCAGTTTGGCGCGACGCAAGAATTCGTCTTCGCCGTCCTTGAGGCTGATCGAATTGACGATCGATTTGCCTTGGGTGTTCTTGAGCCCGGCCTCAATGACTTCCCATTTACTGCTGTCAATCATGACCGGCACGCTGGCAATGTCTGATTCGCCGGCGATCAAGCGCAAGAAGCGGGTCATGGCTTCCGGCCCGTCCAGCAGAGCATCATCCATGTTGATGTCGATGATGCTAGCGCCGCCGGCTACCTGCTGGCTGGCAACCTCCACGGCCTCTTCGAACCGGTCGTTGCGAATCAGCCGCGCAAAGGCCCTGGAACCAGTGACATTTGTCCGTTCACCGATCATCGCGAAGGAAGCTTCAGGCCGTAGCTCGAAAGCAGTTGTGCCACTTAGTCGCGTGTACACAGGGCGCTCGGGCGCACGATGTGGCGCGCAGGCAGCTACCTGGTCGCTGATGGCACGGATATGCTCCGGAGTCGTGCCACAGCAACCGCCCAGCATGTTCACCCATCCATTGCTCGCAAATTCACCAACCAATTCTGCCATCTGTTTGGGAGCCAAGTCGTATTGACCCATCTCGTTGGGCAAGCCCGCGTTGGGGTAGCAACTGATGGGTACCTCCGCGACCTGGGAGAGCTCGGCCAAGAAGTTCCGCATCTTTTGCGGACCAAGTGCGCAGTTCATGCCAACGCTCAGCATCGGAAAATGGCTGATCGCATTCCAGAACGCCTCGACGTTCTGACTGCTGACAAATGTGCGGCCGCCCTCGCTAAACGTACCGCTGATCATCACCGGCACGCTACGCTGGCTCTCCTCGAAATAACGGCTGATCGCGAACAAGCAAGCCTTGAGATTCAGAGTGTCAATCACGGTCTCAGGAAGCAACAAATCCACGCCGGCTTCGACCAAGGCCTTGACCTGTTCGGCGTAGGAATCGACCATCAGATCAAAGGTCGTATTGCGATGCGCCGGATCGTCGACTTTGGTACTAATGGCCGTTTGCCGAGCCGTTGGACCGATGCTGCCCGCTACAAATCGCGGCTTGTCTGGAGTCCGCTCGGTGAACTCCTCAGCTGCACGGCGGGCGCATTGGACAGCGGACGCGTTGATCTCTTCCACCAGCTCCGCTGGCAGCCCAAACTCCTCCATGCCGACCGGGCTGGCGCCGAAGGTGTTGGTCTCCACAATGTCAGCACCGGCTTCCAGGTAAGCACGATGAATGTCGGTCACATCGTCCGGGCGAGTCAGGCACAACAAGTCGGTGAAGTTCTTGAGGTCCTTGGTCGAGTTGTGATCGGCAAATCGCTCGCCTCGGACTCCTTCCTCCCCCAGCGACAATCGCTGGACCATCGTCCCCATGGCTCCATCCAGGATGAGAATCCGCTGTTCGAGCAGTTCACGTATCTGATCTTGAGGGGAAGAGCGCTTTAGCATCGATGCACCAAAAGAAGGCCACTGACGTTTCTAGTGGGTTAATATCCGTCTATCCGGATGATAGATTATTTACGGCAAGGTCTGGGCCGTCAAGGCAAACTGGCTGGGCAATTTGTGGCCACAGTGTTCAGATCGGCAGCCGTGGGAGAAACAAACTGCATGGACTCGAGGCCGGATCGTGATCAGCCCGCGATAGACACCTAGAGCTAGCATCGTCATCAAACCCAGCGGTACTCCCAGTTAGTTCGTTATTCGGTCGCGTTCGTTGTAAGCCTACCTTGTTTTTCTGTTGTGCCTCGATTTTCTGGTTGACCGTTTTTGCCGTAACGCTGTGATCAGAAAAGTTGGCCTAATAGTCAAATTGCTCAAGATCGTTCAGGTCGACTCCGATAAAGACGGTAGACAACTGGATAACGCGAACTCTGAGTCGGCTTGATTCTGCCGGGAGTTTTCCGCTACTAGTGCGATAGCCTGTCTTTGCGGCCAGGCCAGTCGCGCTCTCCGGTTGCCACCGTTGATGTTCCTATGCGTCCGAGAAGACGCGGATGCCCTGCAAGAATTCTGAGGAAGACAATCATGCCACGGACGGCATCGACTGGTAGCTCGGGTACAGCGCAGCACCATCGTCGGCAACCCCTGCCGGCCTCCCATCAGCCAACACCGGTGCTGTTTCGTCTGCCGGAAATTGACATCGTCGGTTGTGCTTTGGATAACATCCAACAGGACAATCAAGGCGCCGAAGATTTGCAGGCCAGTGCAGCGCAGACTTCAAATGAAGCGTCGTCGCCGGCCGCCGTTACACACACATCAACCGACGCGGTCGCGACGCCACCACCTGCCCCGATAACTGCAGAGTCGCCGGCTACGGAGTCGTCAACAACCGAGATCAAGCCAAGCGTGAGCCGACCTGCGGAAACACAGCCCGCTGAAACGCAAACCACGCCGTCCCCCGAACCAGAACGTAGTTGGTGGGAGCATTGGTCCAGTGGCGTGGTACTGATCCTGCTGATCATTGCCCTGGTGACCGCTAGCATCATTGCCTTTTCCGAGTCGGCGTCTAGTGATCCCGATGTGTTGGCCGACGCAGATGATCCAGCCGAGTTCTCTTTGGACGGACTCAGTGTGTCCGTTGATCAGGCTTATTCCGTCTCTGGCGAGCAGGCGTTGTCCGGTGACGGAACCGCTGCCCAGCCTTCTGAACTGACGTTGAGTCCGGCTGCTGACACGCCGGTGTACGGTGACAGCCTGGATACCTCCGACGATCCTGAATCGAGCTTGATTCCAGCTTTGGAATTCGCTTCAACCGATACAGCGCCGTTGGAAACTGGTAGCGGGTCAGAAGCCAGTTCAGTGGACGTGGCCACCACGGAAAGTGTTCCGGCTTTGCCTAGCGACACCAACGTCGGCGACGATACACAGCTGCCTTCGTTAGGTATTGAATTGCCGAGTGAACTGATTAGTGCATCGGGGGTGCAGCCAGTCAAAACAGCCCAATTGTTGACGCCTCAAGCGACGGACCAGCCATCGCTGACGCCACCACCAGCGTCGCGGGTGACATCCAGCGACAGTCAAACTGGCGGCGCGGCAACGGAGTCTCAGTTGCAACTTGGTGGGAGCCCCTCGTTCTATGACGGAGCGGCTGCCCAGCCGAGTGCCGATGCGACCGCTCTCCAAACTGGGGCCGCGGGTGACCAGATCGTGGACACCCAGCAACCTTCGTACGAGTCGCTGCTGACGGCGGGCAAGACTTCGCCGACTCCTGCAACCGAAAACACCCCGCCCCTTCCAGCATTGCCCGGTTCGTCCTTGGCGGCTGGTGCGGCGGCACCGGCAGACACCCAGCCAGCGTCGCCAGTGCCGGCCACGACGGCTACCTACAATCCCTCCACGTCTGCAGGCTTCTCGACCGCCGCCCACACTCAGGCACCGGCGGAATCATCGCAGCCTCCTGCGGTCATCGAGTCATCGAAGCCGGATCTGGATATCGACGCGTTGCTGCGAGCTTATCAAGAGTTTCGTCAACTACATCAGCAAAGTACAAAGCCAAATTCGGACGCCGGAAATCGATATTTGCAGGGCCACGGCTCAACATCGCCGGTCCCTGGCGCAGGCGGTAGTTACAACCCGGTAGCACCTCAAGCACGTTAGTTTTCCGTCGGGTATCGAGTTCGAAACGCCCTTCGTCGTATTTAGGGAAGCAGGTCATGGCCAAGAGCCTCAACCAAGCGTTTATCAAGGCATACTCCAAGGGACGCCGCAGTGGCCAGGAGCCTGTGGAAGACGCGGACCAGTTCATCGTTCGAGTTGATACGGCTACGGTGCCCATCCCTGAACCACATCTGTCACGCCCCATTGGTGGCCGCCGACCTGTGGTACCTGTCGTAGCCGGCGTGCCCGCCGAGAAAGTCCCGAGCAACGAGGGCTTCGAAGCACCAGATGTTGATGCCCTCAGCCAGCCGCATCCACAGGGCAACGCAAATCGTCCAGGCGATGATCTTCAAGCAGAAACACCAGAGTCTACCGACGCGGTGCGGGAGTCGATCGCATCTCAGATGTTGCAGGCTGGAGGCTGGCAAGATCAGCAGATTGACGCCTTCATCGGTGGTTTTCCGATGATTTCCAGCGCCCATACACCGGACGCCTTGGACACTCCGGCGGATCCACCGAGTCCAACTGTGGCGTCCCAGCGAGACGAATCTCAACCGACCGCTGACGAAATGACTGAATCC
>JANQOL010000468.1 GCA_028289675.1 Pirellulaceae bacterium | reverse complement strand
AGGCGCTAGTGGCCATCGAAGAAGCCGACGCGCCGGCAGTCATGCCTGGACAACAAGTGCGGATACTGCTCACCAGCACTCCCACCCGAGTGCTGACAGGAGAGGTGGTCGACGTTGCCAGCCGAGCCACCAGCAGCGACAAGCCGGGACTAAGCTCCGTCGGCAGGCAGCATCTGGTCGAAGTGAAACTCACGACCGACGATCGCCTCGCACTGCTCGGCGCCCGAGGCCGTGCCAAGATCGAAACCGACCGCCGCACGCTCTGGCAGATTGCCTCGCGCGAACTTCGCGAGATGCTGAAGCTGCCGTGGTAAATGTTTTCCCACGTCTGATGTTTAGCCGCGACACTCAAGGGAGCGGCAAGGTCAGGGACTGCATCGCTCACAACTCACCTCGCAACGCATTGCGGTGGGTGGAGCGCCTTCAAGCGAAAGTTGACGCTGGCCACTCACATGTGAGCCGACGGCGCTAGCCGCGGGTGCCTCGGTGCATTTCGGCTCAATTGCCACTGCCAATTTGCAGCAAGGCAATTTTCTTTGAGAATTGCTTGACAAGCACCCCCTAATGCCAATATATTAACACCTGTTAATACAATAACACACCAAGGCGGCCCCGACTATGCCCCGAAAAAAACAGACAAATCACGGCCTGGCGACGCGTGAGCAGCAAATCATGGACGTACTTTTCCAGCTGGAAAAAGCTTCGGTTGCCGAAGTGCGCGACAAACTTGCCAACCCTCCCAGTTACTCCGCGGTTCGCACCATGATCGGACAACTGGAGCGGAAAGGACTCGTGCGTCGCGACCGCTCGGGGGTGAAGCACTACTACTCCCCCGTCGAATCCAAGCGGTCAGCGAGCCGCTCCGCCCTGCGGAGTGTCATCCAGACTTTCTTTCCGCAGTCGCCAGGAGACGCTTTAGCCGCTTTGATTGACGACTCGGCCAAGAAACTGAACGAGGAAGATCTGGATCGTTTGGAACAGGCTATCCACAAAGCCCGCAAACAAGGCAAATAACCATGAATCAGTACGCGTTTTGGACAACGTTGTTGTTGGACGTCGTGATCAAGGTGTCCCTGTTGCTGTTGGTGGTGTGGGTTGGGTCTCTGTTCATGCGCCGCCGCTCAGCCGCTGCGCTGCACCGGTGGTGGGCCTTGGGGTTTGTAGGCTGTTTGCTGATCCCGGCCATCAGCTTCGTCACGCCGACCTGGACGCTGCCGATTCTTCCCGGACCGAGTGAAGCTGCGGCTCCGTCGCAGGTCGAGAATCCTGTATTGGCCGCGAACCCTCCCGTGGCGAACCCCATGCCGGTCGGACAGGACCCACGATTTCATCAGCAAGCAATACCGTCACACAGTCAGATCGTAACGCCGGACGAGGCGACCCGCGCGGTCGACAGACTTCCCCTCGAAACCACCAGCGTTCCAGAGAATGCTTGGGGAACCGTTTCGATCGCCATGATCCTGCTGACTGTATGGTTGGTGGGCATCGCGATTTGCTGGTTGAGGAATCTCTGGCAACAAGTCTTGCTCAAGCGACTCTTGAACGCTTGCGTTCCCTTGGACAACCCCCAGTGGAAGAGGCTGCTAACCGAGTGCTCGAAATCGCTTGGCCTGGAACAAGAAGTTGCCCTGCTGCGACACATGTCTGCCAATTCGCCGGTGAGTACGGGCGTTTGGTATCCAGCCGTGATTCTGCCCAAGGATGCCGAAGCGTGGGACATCGACCGTCGCCGTTTGGTATTGCTGCATGAATTGGCACACGTGGTAAGACGAGACGTGCTCACGCAAACCCTGGCGGGCATCGCTTGTGGTCTG
>JANQOL010000421.1 GCA_028289675.1 Pirellulaceae bacterium | reverse complement strand
TGGTGCGCCAACAGTAGCCTGCATTGGGCGACGGACTGGTGGTTCGTCGCCGCCTGTGAACTTCCTTAGCGGCCAGGATTCCTGATGACGCCCGGGGATTTCTCATCATGCCCAGGGATTTTTCGTGGCGCCCAGGGATTTCTCGTAACGTTCAACGAACAGGCACGTATAAGTCGTTGTGTGGCGTCGTAAACTGACGACTGCCGCTGGGATTCTAGACGTTGGCCTGCCTGAGACAGAAATTAAGGAGTCGGTGTATGTTGCGCTCGTTGGGACTGTTCGCTGTATGTTGGGTTGGAATGTGGGTATCACCGCTGTTGGGACAGTCGGAGATCTCTGTTCCCGCGGATGCCAAGTTTGTGGTGCAGGTCGATCTGGACACGTTTCGGCATACGCAATTAGGCAAGCGATTGCTGAGTTTGACCCAACAAATGGCCGCTGAAGAAATTGGCGGGGAGGGCAAAGAGATCATGCAGAAGGTGGAGGAGTCCTTGGGGTTCAATCCGCTGGAAGAAATGCAGACCCTGACCGTTATTGGGTCGGATTTTGAGAATCCTGAAGAGCATCTTCAGCTGATGCTGCAGCTGGGCGAGACGACGGGCAATCTGGAAGGCATGATGTTGGCCTTGCCGGGTTACGAATCGGAGGAATATCACGACATCACGATTCACTCGGCCCATGACGATGACAAGCGTGCCTTTGCAGCAATACACACCGGTGACGATGGCAACAAGCGCATTGTCGCCTCAACGCAGCGATCTCATGTCATTGAGATGTTGGACGGCCTGAATGGTAGCCGGCGAGGTGGGAAGCGGCGCAGCGTCAGCTGGGTAGTCCCGGAAGGTACGTTTTTGCAAGTTCAGATTCTGGAATTCCCCAGCGAGATCCTGGACGAAGATCCCCCGGGCAACGTGATCAAGATGTTGCGCGATGTGGCATTGACGGTCGGCGAGGATGGTGACGACTATGTCGCGGAGTTGACCTTGACCACCTCCGACGAGAAGCGGGCGGAGCAAATTCAGCAGATGGTGACCGGCTTTAAGGCCATGGTTGGCTTGTTCCGAGAGCAGATTGAAGAAGAAATTGGTGACGACGCCGAGCAAGCGATGCACATGCTGGATCAGATTATGATCGACCGCCATGATTCCACCGTCGTGATTCAGGGTGGCGTACCCGAGTCGTTGATCATCAAGTTTTTGCAAGAAGAGGCTGACTTGCCCCTGTGAGCCGAACGCCGCGTTCGCCAGGTAACTTGACCGCCAGCGCTCATACCGCGCCGGCGGCAGCCAAGCATGACCTCGCAGAAGTCGCAGTGGATGCCGACCTAAGTGCTTGCGCCGCCAACCAATTGGCGACCCAAGCTCAAGCCGGCAATGCTGCGGCTTTTGCTGAGTTGTTTTGCAGGTTTCATCCGCGTTTGATTCGCTTTCTAGAAAAGCGACTTGCCAGCCGCTGCGACGCAGAAGATGTGTCCCAGGAGGCATTAGCGAAGGCCTGGCAAGCTCTGGCGAGTTACAATCCGAAGTATCAGTTCGCGACTTGGCTGTACACGATTGCTGTTCGCGTGGCTGCGGACCATCTTCGCAGGCGGTCGCGCGGAATGGCGCTAGCGGACAGCCGGAGCAGTGACTCGTGGGCTGCACCTCAGCCAGAACCGCTGCATTTGGTCGAGCAAGCTGAAGATGCAGACAACATCTGGGCGGTGGCGCGGCAAGTGCTGAACCGCGATCAGTTTTCGATTTTGTGGCTGCGATATGGAGAGGAGTTAACGGTCAAGGAAGTCGCCAAGATACTCAACAAGACGGCGGTCGGCGTTCGCGTTGCATTGCATCGAAGTCGGACAGCCCTCCAACCACACTTGTTGGACTATACGGCCAGCGGTCAACCAACAGACAGCGGCCGGACAATCGAGGATCATTGCACATGATACGTTGGGTCGCTCGTCTGCTGATCAGTTTCTCCATTGACTCGGAAAGGCCGCTTCCACGCTGGCTGAAGCGATGGGTCCAGTCCGACGCAAGTTTGCTCGAGTACTTGCGGCAGAACGACGCGATGACGGACGCTCTTCGGTCCGCAGCCGATGATTGGGCCCATGATGCCGCAGAAACCGAAGCGGAATTGGTGTTGCCGGAAGGACAAGATGCGGTTGGTTTGTCGGAAGCGACTCGATCTTCAACGCCGCCGACGTCCTGGCCGGCACGCTGGAATGCATGGGGCGCGGGGCCGAGGACAGCTTGGTTGGCCGGCGGGACGGCGTTGGCCGCCTGCCTGGTGCTTGTCATCTGGAAACCGTGGCTGGGCACCGACCCAGACGCAAGCCGTGCGCTGGATCCTGGCGCCGAGTCCAGTGGCCAAGCTGTGGATCTGCGTCCCGTGCTGGCGTCGCTAGCCGCGGGCGAGGAGGTGTTTGACAAGGTGGCCGCAAGCGCCGAATCTTGGTTTTCTCAAGCAGCCAATTGGACGGAAGTGATCGAGTTGCAACAGAGTTTGACAACCGTGGATCAAGCGCGGCTTGGTCTGCGGGATACGGGCGTTGGCGTGGCCCAGTTTATGAACCGCTGGTCGCGGGAGTTGGCATCGCAGACGGCTTTGCCAGCGATGGAGGACGATTCTGACGTATCCACCAGCCCCCCCGTTTCAGCTCAGGACCTCCGTTAGCCGGCTGAACTAAATCGCAGCAGCCGACTCGACCAGAGCAAGTGGCCGGCGCGAGCTAGAAACCGATGCGAAAACTGGCGCCGCGATGGTGACGATAGCGTGGATAGACGGGGTAGGATCGATAGACTTCTTCTACGATGACAGGCGAACGGTAGATGATGGGTTCGCGAACGATAACCTGTTGTGGAGCGACCGACTGATACGTTGGCTGAGTGGCTATCGTCGGGCGAGCCAGTTGCGTTGCCAAGGGAGCTTGTTGCATGGCGGTGATAATGTGGTCGCTCACACCTTGCTGATGCAATGAAATGATCTCACTGACCTCCAGCCGTCGCTGAACACCTCGGTTGTTCAGTTGAGTGATGATCAGCGGCGCGCTCAATCCGCTGCGTGACATGTTGATGACATCCGCAACACTGACGCCTGAGTTGACGACCGTTTGACGCTGGACGTATTGCTGTTGCTGCTGTTGATAATAGGCTTGCTGCTGGTAGTACCGTTGCCGTTGCAGTTCTTGGTCCTGAGCGTTGCCCAGCATGCCTCCGGCCAGAGCTCCGACGGCTCCGCCGATGAGGGCTCCTTCGGGGACTTCGTCATTCTGATGGCCGATGATGCCCCCGATGATGGCACCTGCCAGTCCACCGGCGGTGGCCCCATCACGCGCCCGGCCTTGCCCAAACGACAGATTGCTGACGAGAGTCACGATGACCAGCGATACTGTAATTCGATACAACATGAGTCTGCTCTCTGTGGACAATGCGAAACGTACGAAGGTTGGCTCTGCCATCCAGGAAGTGATTACTAAAACGTCTAAAGACCGTCTACGCGAAAAAGGCAGCGGCAGCCAATGCGTGGTCATTCGCGTCGGGTCCGCTGTTTCTAAGATCGACTTATCAGTATTCCGAAGTGAAGTAAACACGGAGTGAAGCAGGGCCTGGAGCCGCAATTTGCCTGCATTTCCGGGCCCAGGCAGTTCTGGGAGTGCTCGCAGCTCCGTGAGTGCGGGCACGACTGG
>JANQOL010000417.1 GCA_028289675.1 Pirellulaceae bacterium | reverse complement strand
ATATGGGGCTGCCCGTCCCGCAGCGACACGCGCAGAGCCTTGATGGCCGAATCGCCAATGTCGAAGCCCCAACACACTTCAGGGACCTGCTGTTTGCGGCCCAGGCCGAACAATCCTCCCTTGGTTTCCTTCTTGAAGGCCGACTCTGTTGGCCCAATGCCGAGACCGTGCAGCGCCAATCCATAAGCGGTCCAAAAGCAACTGCCTGCTTTGGATAAGCATGAAGGTCGCGAACCGAGAATCGAGGCCGGAAGTGTGGCAGGCACGATGGCAGTTTCGAGCACGCCGGCTCGAGCTTCACGCCAAGGTTGATACAGCTGATATGACTTCTCCACTCGTTTCGTACGCGTCTTCGCGAACTTTTCGGCCAACTGCTGACACTTACGATCCTCGGGAGTCAGCTTGCTCAGCTTGTCGAGGACAGAGCCAATGAAGGGAATGCAAAACGGGGCGATTGCCACCAGCTTCCTTAAATGAATCAACTCTTCTAGCTGGCCGCACTCGGCATTTTCGGCTTCTTCGCGGTAGTTGGGCGGAATCGAATCCAAGACCTGCAATGCGTCTGTAAATTTTCCCGCAGCTTTCAATTTCTTCGCGCGTTTGACGACTCGGCCGCGTATCTTGCCGAGCAAGCCCGAGTACTTCGAGTCGTCGGGATAGATCTCGAGAACTTGCGACAGCTCGCCAATAGCGGTCGGCCAATCTTTCTCCGCAAGTGCCTGCCTGAATGCTGACTTGGCAGTCTTGCCGAGTTGCACGCTGCGCTGGCAGTTTTGCAATTCAGCCGACAATTCGTCGGTCATCAAACTGGACGGTACGGGCTCCAGCAAGTCGACAACCCGCTTGTACTTGTAACGCTTGACCAGTTTGGCGACCTTTTCGGGAAGCTTGCCAACCTCGGTTTCCCAGTGCTCCATCTCCCCTTTGAACTGATCGAACAATTCCTGCGCTTCGGCAGCCAACTCCTTGAACCGGTAGTCGTGAGGTTTGGATAGCGACTCGGCCAACCGCCAAGCATCCTTGAGCCTGCCGTCGCCGGCCAATGTTCGACAGCGATCGAGGGCCTCACGCTGAGCTTGCAAGCGATTGCTGATGTATGAACTCAGGTCCGCTCCGCATTTGTTGCAGAACTTCTGGCCAATCACGGTTTTGACGCCGCACCCCTGGCATTTCTCCCACAGGCCTTCTCCACAACCAGAACAAAACTGGTTATCGGGACCGTTTTGGGTTCCGCAGGCTCCGCATACGATGTTGGCACTGGTATTGGAAACCGCTGTCATGGTTAGTCAGAATCGTTGGGGAAGCTCGGCGGACACGAAATGCACCTGAGCTAATTCGGGCAGCATGGACATCAGGCTGGTCGCACCTATGAAAGGGGCCACGACGCCGTTCAGCTGTCCGACTCCAAGTAAAATGTCCTAGTTGCTAATGACGATCAAATGAATCGGCAGCTCTAACTGGTCGTCACCGGCGGGCATGCCTTCTGCACGCAAAACCAACTTGCCAGCCTGCTCGCGGTTGTACATCGCCGGCCGCATTTTCTGCGAAGTTGTCAGCGTCAGCCGAAATGAACTCTTGGCTTGATCCGAGCTGATTTCCGTGACTTCGACTTGCAAGCCAGGAATGCCGGTTACTTCGGCGGTCACTTTCTCAGGCAGCGTTTCTCCGCGGACACGTCCGATGATGATCCACCGCCGCCCCTCGGAGTCCTTGGGCGAGATGGTGCCCAAGTCGACTTTGCCCGGCTGAATTGGCTTGCCGTACAAACTCAGGCGGCGAACCACTTTGCCGTAGATCGGAACTTCGACCAATACGGTCCCGTCATCCTGGGTTGGGAAGCTAATCTCAGGCAGCTCGTTTTCGCCCTCGTCACCAGAATCGGCTGCGACCGAAGCAGGAGCGTCTTGTTCATTCGTCGGTTCAGGAGACGCGTTGCCATTTTCTGCCAGTTCAATGGAGTGTGATTTCCAGTTGGCGGGAGGACGTACGTACATACGTAACCGAGCAGTCACATCGCCTTGAGGAGCTTCGCCATCGTAGTCGACGCGAATTGGCAAGATTGAACTCGCTTCATGAACCTCGTCGTCGAAGGCAACCGCTTGATCAAACCCGCCTTCAGAGAGCGTGGCTGAGAAGTGTTCGCACGTGCACTCAATGCGCTCCACGTGCATTTCTGGCCATACCTGAGAGTACAGTGCAAATTGTCGACTAGCTTTGGTCGAGGGTATGAGTCGGTCGAAATTGATGTCCAGTGGCAGCGCCGCCAACACAGCTCGCACCTGGCCCACGACCGATAGTTTCAATTCGGCGTTGGTCGGATCATTCGTGTGGATCAACGCGCTTTGTTCAAACTCTTGATTCGCGTGTCCACTATTCCAAGTCAGCGTCACCACATAGCTATCGCCAGGCTCGACAATGGCCTCGGTCAAATCTGACAGCGTGCATTTGCAGCTGCTGGCTCCGCCACGCAGCATCAGCGGAGCCGCGCCACGATTTTCAATGCGAAAGGAGTGCTCAGCGACTGTCAGTGGATCCATCAGTCCAAAATGATGGACATCTCGATCACAGAAGGCGTGGGGAATCTGAGCGTCCGCCCCCTTCGCTTTCCGTTCCTCCACCGCGTGCTTAACTTGAGCCATCACCTTGGCCGCGACTTCTTCTTGGCCATTCCGCACCAACGGCTTGGTGCCCACATCGCTTACCGCGTAGGCAAAGCCGACACCAAGAACGATCATGACACCGGCAATAGAGAGAAATTTCTTCATCGGTTTTCGGGTTGGTCTTGGAACCGTCTTCCAGTGAATAAAACACCGCCAAGGGGGTTTATATATACAGCCGGGGCGACGGCGGTTGCCATCGCTCCGGTGACAGGAACTCGTCAGCCGACATCAGCTGAACTGCTCGGCTGTACTCCAGTGTCAAAGGCTTACTCGAAGTTGTTGGCCTTGTTCATGCTTTGCAAGAACACACCGCTGAAAACTTCTTGCCGGCCCAGCTCCACCGTGTTATCGGTGTAGCCGATTTTCAAATACTCAGCGGCAGTCAAGTTCGAGGGAATGCCGAAACCGGGGTTCAAGAATTTGTCTCGGTTTGTGTCCGAGAACTCGCGAACCGATCCATCTGCGAACAGCAGGTTGCAGGTTCCGCCGGCGCCACCGCCGTGAACGGCGAACCAGTCACGAGTATCTTGCATATAGATACCGCCAGTGCCGCCCAGAGGCGCGCCGCAGTTGCCAGCAACTTCACAGGCGATTTGGTTGGCCAGATCGACATCGTGAGGAATCGTCAGAACTTTCTTGTCCGAGGTCGAATAGAAAGAAGGTCCGTCGTTGAACGCTTCGCAAAGCAGTTCACCAGCTTCCAAGAAGGTCTTGGCTTGGGTGTTGCCATTGGCCCACGCGTCCGTTCCGTCGTAAGCGGCGTTGAACTCGAGGACAGCATCTTTGATATCACCAGGAGCAGCATCGCCCAAGATGGCAACTCGGTCTTGAGCAACCGGTCCCGTCTCCAACAACCGACGCTTCAGCGGCCCCAACGTGCTGGCACGACCCTTAGGCGCCCAATTGGCTTCCGTGGGGTTGGTGCCGAATGATGGGCCAGAGCGTTCGCTCAACTTCAAACCACTACGAACCAAGTGCCAACTGGCCGCGTAGTTGGTGTTGTAGCCTTGCTCGATGAAAGCCCGCGCGATCAACACACCACGCTCAGCCGTTGACTTAGTCGTGCCGGCAAATTCACTGCCGCCACCGGTGCCAGAGAAACCGCCCCATGAGCTCTTGCCGCAGACACCAGCAGCCAAGTCAGCCGCCGAGGCACCTTCCTTCGCATTACCAGTGGTCTTACCGTACAAGTCGTTCAACTTTTCAGGACCACGCAGCGGGTTCGAAGGGCAACGCATTTCGTCGACACTTCCACCGTTCGAGTTAACCACATCAGCTACCCAGCCGATCGTGTCCATACAGCCATCACGGGTGAAGTCGCTGGCGCCAGTACACAAACGAGCTTGAGGATCTTTGTCGGCGTGCATGTGCAACGCGATACCGATTTGACGCAGATTATTTTGGCACTTGGCCTTCCGAGCGCTCTCGCGAGCTCGGTTGACTGCTGGCAACAGCATGGAAGCCAAGATGCCGATAATGCCGATAACAACCAGCAACTCGATCAAGGTGAATCCAGCAGTCTTTGCTTGAAATCTCTTCATCAGGAAAAAGTCTCCGTTTGGAAAATAGGGCGCATGCCCTACAATAGAGGTGTGTGCGGAAGGTCGCGGTTGAACGCTGTCACTTTGTTTGGCCGCGGCCATCCGTCTTCATGTTGACGGTCTGCAAAACGTTTGCATCCCCAGAAAAATGGCTAATCAGTTTCGTTAATTGGCTGCTCGCAAGCGTTACTCTCCTCCTTTCCATCGGACCGGACAAACAAGTGTCACGCGGACAATCTACTGCTTAATCACAGAGCTCAAGCTGTAGGTGCTCGCCAGGTCCGTGGGCACGACCTCTTCGGTCGCATCCGCGAACTGCTTGCTTGCCGCTCCAAATGGAAAACCGTTGTTGATATATCCGTCTCGGTTAACGTCGGTGATACTTCTCACCGAGCCATCCGCCATGACCAGATTACACCGGTGCAAGTGGATGGGTGCCAACCCGCGGTAGTCTTGCAACGTCTTACGATTCCAAAACGCCCACCAGCCGTTGGGTCCGTCTCGCGACGTGGCGTTCGGTTTAGGCTCACGATCGATAGAACCGTCGGCCAGATACGAAGCTGGACCACCAAACAGACTTAGCGCCGTTTGCGAGCCAGCTTCGTGTTCTCCAACGGTCTGCGGTAACGTGCCGGCGAGGCTGGTCGCCGCCACGTCGCCGTACAAAGGAATCGAAGAGGCCGACAATCGCGAGCCATCGATCACTTTTTGCCGCAGTGGCCCTTGAGTCGTGTTGGAGCTGAGGATGCTGGCACTGCACGCCGGGTCCTTTGGATCCGGATTACCGGTGGTGGAGTGGACGCGAACGCCGCCTCGCACCAGATACCAGCTAGCCCCGTAATTGGTGTTGTAACCCAGGTGAATGAGCTCCTCTTCCACCAGCAGACGACGCGCTTCACTGTTGACCGCATAGGTCGCGGGGTCTTCAGCGATCTTGCGGCACGGACTCTTCAGCAACGTGCCATCGGGTAACTTTTGTGCGGGATTGCCCGCCAAGTCCACACAAACAGCCACCGTGGTGTCGCGTTGCAGGACTTCTTGAATGGTTTCCGATACCTGCGCAACGTTCGTCGGGCACAATAGCTCGTTGGTGTCGACACCTCCTTCGACCAAGTCAGCGACCCAGCCGACGTCGGTGACGGCGCCATCTTCTCCCCAATTGAAACTGCCACTGCACAATCGTCCGCCGTTGCCAGTCGACAGCGCCAGTGAGCCAATACCCATCTGACGCAAGTTATTCTGACACTGAGCTGCTCGTGCTGAGGCTCGCGCAATGTTGATCGCCGGCACTAGCAAGCCGACTAAGATTCCGATGATGGCCATTACCACAAGCAACTCAATTAACGTAAATCCATTTACACGTTGTTTGTGTCTCATACCGCCTACAATTTGTGGAGAGGTTGTCTGTGACGAGCTGGGTCTAGACGGGTAGCGTTCCGCCTACCAATTTAGGGGCAGCATTGTGGCGGTCGATATTGCCTTTGCAAGCAGAAGGCACTGTCGCCGCCGTAAATTCACGCAACCTTAAAGAAGTCTGTTAAGACAGCCAAGTTTTGCCAGATCACAACGCGGCTCAAGCTTCGGAGACTACCAAACTAGGGGCGTAGCTTCGCCATCGCCGAGGCACGAAAATATTCATCGGAGTTTCATAATTCCCAAAACTTCGGTGACGAGCTCGATTCTTCCATCCACGCGAACGATGAATGCCTGAAAAGGGCTTTTAAGGATTCGACAACAGACTTGGAACCGCTAGAATTGCGGGTTAATGGTATAGGCTCCTCCCCGACTCGGAAGTCGACGCCTTCCCGTGTTCAAGACCATCTATCCATGAGTCAAACCGTCCCTCAGGAAGTCAATCTGGCCACATTCGTCGAGGTGCTCAAGCGCAGTCAGATCGTGGACGAAGATCGCTTGCGCCGCACTCTCAAGGCCACTCTACTTTCTTCGGAAGAAGACAAGCCATCTGCAGAGCAGGTGGCTAGCAACTTGGTCACCGCCGGAGTCATTACGGAGTGGCAGGCGAACAAGTTGCTAAAGGGAAAGTACAAGGGCTTTTACCTGGGCAAGTACATCATCCGCCGACCGCTCGGACAAGGCGGCATGGGAGTGGTGTACGAGGCGGAGCACTCGGTGCTCAACACTCAGGTTGCCATCAAGCTGCTGCCCAAGGACAAGAACGACGTCAAACGCTCGGTCAGCCGTTTTATGGCCGAAGCTCGCGCGGCGGCCAAATTGGACCACCCCAATCTAACGCGGGTGCATGATTGCGATGTGATTGACGATCGGCGATTCATGGTCATGGAGCTGATCCGAGGCACCGACCTTGGTGAACTGGTCTCGCGCAACGGACCATTGCAAGTCCCGCTAGCCATTTCGCTGCTGAAACAAGCGGCTGCCGGACTAGAACATGCGCACCAAAACGGAGTGATTCACCGTGATGTCAAGCCGCAAAACTTTCTGGTCGACGCCGAAGGCCATCTCAAGGTCACCGACTTGGGC
>JANQOL010000413.1 GCA_028289675.1 Pirellulaceae bacterium | reverse complement strand
AGCAATCGAATTCTCCGGTGTCTTGTCAGGCTTTTGCTCCTAGCGCCGCTGCTTCCCTCGTGTAAAAGTTCAGACGCTAATGCATCTTGCCAAGCTGCTTGATTCCCAAGGCCATGATCGTGTCGGTCGGGTTCTAGGCGAGGAAATCGAAGTCCTGGACTTGTCGGACAGTCCGCATCGCTGCTTGGCCTCGTTGTTGGCCGCCGACGAAGTTGCCAGCTTGTTGCGAGATTTGCCAGTAGCCGAGCGCATGCCGGTCGCCGACGTGCGTTTGTTGCCGCCGATCGACGCCCAGGAGGTTTGGGCGGCGGGCGTTACCTACAAGCGATCGCAGACAGCGCGCATGGAGGAATCGGAGGCGGCTGCATCCTGTTACGACCGCGTCTATGAGTCACCGCGTCCGGAGTTGTTTTTCAAAGCTTCACCGCACCGAGTGCGTGGTCATGGCGACGCTTTGCGGATAAGAACGGATGCCAGCTGGAACGTGCCAGAGCCGGAATTGACGTTAGTCCTCTCGCCGAGCCTGAAAATTGTGGGCTACACGGTGGGTAACGACATGAGCTCGCGCGACATCGAAGGGGACAATCCGTTGTATTTGCCTCAAGCCAAATGCTATGACCAATGTTGTGGACTTGGCCCGTGGATCACTTTGCCGAACAGTATGCCGGAGCATGACGCCATCGAGATCGGGCTAAAGATCGTTCGCGGTGAGCAAGTCGTTTTTGAAGGACAGACTTCTGTATCGCAGATGGCGCGCTCGTTCGAAGACTTGGTCAGTTGGCTAGGTCGGGACAATTCTTTTCCGGACGGAGCTTTCTTGCTGACCGGGACCGGCATCGTGCCGGATAGCTCTTTCACGTTGGTACCACGCGACCGGGTGGATATCACTGTCAACGGTATCGGCACTCTCAGCAATCCGATCGTGCAAGGTTAGCCTGGTTGGGACATCGGTGTTATCCGCCGCTCGCCGGAGGCGATCCTGAGAAAGCCACGATCCGGCTGTATTTGAGCTATTCGCCTGCTTTTGTGAAAAATCGAACTTGTACGACTGGCTGGGCTTACAACAATGGTTCAGTCGAATACCTTTGGGCACACGCGAGATTTGCGATCCGTTTTGGCGATGCGTTTCCCGCGCCCGCATTCCTCCCTTTGTGGCTGCCACGGCTGATCCGAGCACGCCCATCCAATCTAAAGGACCCAGCATGCGCTCTTTCGCACTTGCAGCCTTGGCAGTTTCTTGCCTGTGCACTACTTCGTTGGCCCAACAGATCCTGACGCCTCCCGGTACGACGGTGGCTGATCCAGGCAGCTACGGGATCGGATACGACATCGGCAAGAACATCGCGGCGGGCGGCATTACCGCCGAGGACTTGAACACGGATAGTTTTCTAACGGGCATGTTAGATGCCCTGGGCGACAAAGAGCCGGCCGTCAAAGTGGAGTTGATTCGAGCGGCCATGGAGACTTTGGGTAAAAGGGTCCTGGCTCGCAAAAACGCTGCAGCGGCGAAGTTCCTGGAAGAGAATAAGAAGCTCGATGGCGTGCAAGTCACCGAGAGTGGTCTGCAGTATCAGGTGCTGAAGGCGGGTACTGGCGCATCGCCAACCGTGGCCAGCACGGTAACGGTGCACTACGAAGGCACCCTCATCAGCGGGGACGTGTTCGATAGCTCGCTGAAGCGCAACAAGCCAGCTAGTTTTCGGGTCAACCAAGTGATCCCAGGTTGGACCGAGGCCTTGATGCGGATGAAAGTTGGCGACAAGTGGCGCTTGGTCATCCCTCCCAATCTGGCCTATGGCGAACAAGGTAGCCCACCTGTCATCGGTCCCAACGAGGCCCTGATTTTCCAAGTCGAATTGTTGGAAGTCAAATAGAGCTTCCTGGCCCTGCGCTATTCGGTAGCGTGTGTGACCTGGTGTTAGAGTGGAGCAACCCCAAGCGAGTCCCCGCAGGTAGCGAGGGCTCGCTCGAGCTAGCCACATGGGCGGTCGTCACACGTCGCCAGCATCGCGCTTTATGGTTCCAGGTTTTCCACTACGCACATCATGGCTCGGCCAAAAAGTGTTTCTGGAGCCGAAATCCACTGGGCATCGACGGGCTCATCTTGCGACACGTGGGCCATGCATAGCTGCAAATTGGCTGGCGTCGATTCGTCTGACGTGGCGGGCAATTCACCCAGGTCCAGTTTCGTCCACATCGGGTTGGCTGCCAAATCGCCCGCGCCCGAATTGACAACGATGATTGGCGCGACTTTGTCGGACGCCCATTCCGAGAAGAAGTCAATTTGGTCCGCGCCAAGTTTGACGTTGGCAACGAAGAACACCTGAGCCGTAAACTGATCTCGGAAACGCGAAATCAAGGGTTGCTGTCCGGCATCGTCGTCCTCTCCCAATCCAGCACTCAATTCGATGGTCTCAGTGATTTGAAATCGGCTGCGAGACCAGGCGATGACCGCCCGACGCGGTCCTCCCGATTCGGTCCAAACGTAGTTGAGTGCGTCAAAGCGCTGGCCGACCATGTCAATGACCTGTTCGTCTTCCGCGACGTTAATAGCCACTAGCATATTGTGTTGCGGTGCCGTGTCGGCCAGCCACTGTTGTGGTTGGTCTTCCAGGGAGGCCAACTGGCTAGCGTCATAGGCCAATAGCTTGAATCCCGGGCTACGAGCGTGGGCCTTGCGCATCAGCTCGGCGGCCCGTTCTTTCAAGCGTTTCATTTCATCGGCAGAGTTATTCGTTGGCTGGCCTCCGCAGCCGCTCAAGCAGATCAGGCCCGCAACAGACATCGTGGACAGGGTGAGCAAGCAGCGCGTAAAAGCATGCTGTGTGCGCATATCGATTTCACCAGTTTCATAACGAGCAACGATACTCACTGCCATTTCGGTTGTTGACGTGAGCGTCCAAGCGATCGAGGCACGCCGAATTGGCCTCGCAGAGATCCTTCCACGATACCCGAAATCCAACCTTGGCACCAATCACCTCAACTGGTCCTGCTACCGGCACGGGGCCGCTGAAAATGCGCTGGTGGTGGAGAGCCAAGTTCGCGCTGTGTTTCTGGCAACACACTAGGTCTCTGGCAACGCACTAGAACATGACGTCAAAGGTGCGGTATGATCTGTGGGCAATCCAGTTAGATCCACGGCCGATCCGAGTCCTGCACATAAATCAGGGTGATCACATTGTCCGCCGATTCCTCATCCGACACACCCGACAGTGCGGCCGCTTCCGCCGGTGCTCGTCAGCCGGGCGCGGCTGCCGAAGTTCAATGCGTCACAATTCAGGACAAATTGAAGTTGTTCGATGATTACTGGCAGCCACGGATCGTGGCCGAGCTGAATGGTCAGCAAGTCAAGGTGGCCAAACTGAAGGGCGAATTTGACTGGCATAGTCACGCGGACGAAGACGAGTTGTTTTGGGTGCTGCTTGGCGAACTGACCATTCGTTTGGAACAAGAGACCTTGCGCCTGCGGCCCGGAGATATGTGCGTCATTCCGCGCGGCGTAAGGCACCAACCGGTGGCTGAGGAAGAGGTCCACGTTGTTCTGTTCGAACCAGCCACCACCATCAACACCGGTGACGCGCTCTCGGCACGGACGCATGTCGATTTGGAGCGTATCTGAGCATCGCCGCCAGCGAAGCCAGTGTCGCGATTTTGAGTCCTTTCTCCCACGGCAGCAACAAGTAGACGCCGGTGAACATCGAAGTAGCTCTGCTGGTCATGTCGGAATCTGACATCGCTTCAGGGCTGAAACTGGCTCAACTCATTTCGACTCGTGGCGGCTTTTGCTTTCAGGTGTTGGTGGTCGGCGATCAGCCCGCAATGCTCGAAAAGCAGATTCAGTCGCGGCTGGCTGGCCAATCCAGTGCCACCAGCGCCGAAATTCCCGTCCGCAGCCTGCCAAGCGATGTCGACGGCTTGATAACTCACCTGGATACCCTGCCCGCGCTACGCGTGCTGCTCCTACCTGGACTCGACCAATTCAATGACTTTCGGAAACGGATATTCAGGAAGGCTCATACAACGGTTGTGTGTTTTGAACCGCATCGAGGATTGGAGAAAGAGCCTGATTCCCTGTGGCTCGTTGGTGAAGACGAAGGAAAGTTCGCTCAATGGCTGAGCGAACACGTTATGGCCTATCCACGGTTGACTCCCGTGACGTTGGAGCAACTCGACCAGCAGCAGCCGGACGCAGCGGCGGAGTCCTCGAGCCACGGCACAGCCTGGCAGCAGCAAGCCGCTTGGGTCCTTTTGTCGACGAGCGCAAAATCGACGGATGCGGCCAGCAAAGTTTCCAAGCAAGCCATCGAAGCGGCGGTGGGACCGGTATTGTTGGTACGCGGCGAAAGCTCCTGGTACCAAGGGTTGCTCGAACGGCAACTACCGGCGCTGGTTCAACGTTATGTCCCGCAAATGGAACGGGCGGAACGGCAGCTGTTGGCAGAGCAGCTTAGCAAGTTTTCCCAGTTGGATTTTGAGTTCATCGCCTTGATTTGCGCGTCCACGTTTTTGGCTTCGTTTGGATTGCTGCAGAATTCGGCGGCCGTAATTATCGGCGCCATGCTGGTAGCACCGTTGATGACGCCTATCTTGGGAGCAGGTTTGTCGCTAGCACATGGCAATCGCCCGTTGTTTCGAGGCAGTTTATTCACCATTTGCATTGGGTTTCTAGCCGCCCTGACCACCAGCTTCAGCTTCGGTCTGCTCGTTTGTGGTTTGGCGCCGTCCCTGTTGGCTTACGCCGCGGACGGACGGGTGATCTTGACCAGCGAAATGTGGTCTCGCACGCATCCCACCACCATCGATTTTTTCGTTGGCTTGGTCGGTGGATCGGCGGCCGCCTTCGCGAGAACGCGCACCCACTTGGCCGACGCTTTGGCCGGTGCGGCGATTGCTGCCGCATTGGTGCCTCCTATCGCCACGGCCGGATTGCATCTGTCGCTGTGGACCCAGGGTATTTCCGAAGAAGGAGCTCCGTGGGGCGACACCAACTTGTTTTTTGGGCCAGTCCTCCTGTTTGTGGTCAATATGTTGACCATCATGATTGGCTCCTCATTTGTCCTGTGGAGCTGTGGAATCCGTGGAGAACGTGGTCGCCCGACTCGAGACCGTTGGGCGACGCGCATGACCGTCTTGTTGCTGACACTGACCAGTCTGGTACTGGTTTGGATCGTGCAGCATTCGTAGCTCCGTTTGAAGTCACGCTGCGACTTTTTCGCGAGTCGCCAGTGCGCGCCTCAACGGAGAGTAACGTGCACTACTAAGCTGGGCGGCGCCAATTCGGGCGGGATGGCCAGGACAAGAAGCGCGAGTCTGTCCAGACATAAGTGACGCTCTCGCCTTCGTTTCGGGTTTGCATCTTTCGGACTCGCTCGATTGCGTTTGGGGGGCGTCGCGCTGGTACCACTCAAAGAATGTTGCGGTTCAGCTAGACCATCCACGAAAT
>JANQOL010000401.1 GCA_028289675.1 Pirellulaceae bacterium | reverse complement strand
GAAGCCGAGTTGATTCGTTCGCCATTGAACTCGGCTGTACTGGAGTTGTTGCTGCCGACTGAGCCCGCCAAGCCAACATCGACGTGGACCATCGATGCGGACGCGGCCACCGAGCTGTTCAACATGGACGCGGTCCACGAGTCGTCCTTGGAAGCGAAGATCTCCAAGGTCAAAGACGGCGTGGCCACGGTGGAGATCGCCGGGGACATTCAAGCGACCGCCAACAGCGTGCCTACCGAATTGGCCATCGAAGGCAACTTCAACGTCAAACTGGGCCGACGCTGCGCGATCGTGACCTGGGTTGGCCTGTCGATCCGCGAGACGCGTGAAATCAGCCAAGCAGAGCCTGGATTCAGTATCACCGCCCGAGTTCAACTGCTGCGGGCTGAGACCGACGAAAAAATCGACATCGATGCGGCCACACTCCGGAATCTGGCGTCGTCAACTGACGATGGCCGCTGGCTGGTGCGGCTCCAATCCACGATAGGCCGCTACAGGATGCTTGGCGACCGCCGCTGGCACACGTATTTGGATACTGGTGAAGAGGCCATCCTGCGATTGATCGAGAAGAACACCGTCATCGCGCAGTGCAACATCACGCGGCTACCCAACTTGGAGAAGGGCTCGCAGCTGACGCTGGAGGGCATGCAGGCCGACATTCAAAAGTCACTCGGCGACGGATTTGGTCGGTTTCTCGAATCTCAGAAGAAGGTTACCTCGGGCCAACTGCGGCTGCTGCGTTGTGTCGTTATGGGCGAAGCCGAAGATGTACCCATTCAATGGATCTACAACCATTTGTCGGATGACACGGGGCGACGCATCGCCATGATCTTCACCATGGGCGGCAACGTAACGGACCGCTTTGCGGCTGCCGACGAACAGATGACCGCCAGTTTCGAACTGCTGCCCGAAGCGTCTGAAACGACTGATGGTCCCACCCCGGCTCCGGTTGCTCAGTTGAAAAACGACGGCCGCGCTGCGACCAATCGATAGCAGCCGGTATTCTTGCCTATCGCTTCTTGTTTGACCGGTAGCCGCAGGCGTACGCGCTCTTCGACAGCAGCGGTAAGTCGCGTGCGCCTGCGGCTACCGGTCAAACTCAGTTACTCCAATGCTGCACTGTTTCTGAAGATCAAACAGTCGACGACGAGACAAGTCCGGGGGGGCGCGCCCGCCAGCAACCTACTCTCTCTTCCAACCCGCCACTTTCCATGGTGGCCCGCAACCGTTACAAAAGCGTGAGCATGTCTTGGCTCTGAGGCCAACGCTGGTGGTCGCTCATTTTGTCGAACACAGGCCACTTCAAAAGTAAAATGCTCTAGACTTGGTAGCGCACGAGCGCGGGCACTCTTTGCTGCAGAACCGTTTGCAAGCGCGCTACGGCTCAAATACAGCGTGCCAGTCCGCAGATTGATGTAAGTCTCAGTTCGCGAAACTTGCAACGATTGACCATCACTCTCTGGAACGCTCGGGCTAGCTTTCTCACACTTCGTTTCACTAACAACGGCGTAGCTCATGTCCGCTCTCTATCGACTGACGTTTGTTTTGTGCTGTAGCGGAATAATGCTCTTGTCTGGCTTGGCCGCCAGTCACGCGGCCGAAGGACAGCCAATGGCGCTGCGTAGCTGGCCGCAAAATATGTGGACGCTGGAAACACACGGTGGCTTGCATGTTGCCATCCGTCCGAACAGCGACAGCCTGCAGTCCACCTATCAGCCGATTGATTTAGTGATCGGTGCAAGTCCCAACCAAGATGCAGCTACAACCGACACGCTGGTGGTTCCTCAGGATCAAGGCTCGCTGGCCTCACTAGACCATTGGCTAGTGCGTGTTCCCAATGCGAAACGCGCTGAGTGGTGGTCGGCAAAAGACAACGCGGGCACGGCCGACAATGCAATACACGTCAAAACCGTAGCTGGCACGACTGCCATGGACGCAACGCTGTTATTCAGCATCGATGGTGTTCGCATTCTGATCCTGGGACCAGCCGACGACATCGATGCGACCGCAGCTAGCTCGTTCGGCCCCATTGATGTGCTAGCAGGTAACAAACCGGAGCAGTTGGCGCTCATCGCCAAGGAATTGAAGCCCGTTCGGGTGTGCCTGGGAAACACGAGTGCACCGGACGCAGCCGCACAGATCGCGCAAGACTTGGGCATCGATTTGCCGGTGCAAGCAGTCGCTCACAACACATTGGCCATTTCGAAATCCGCTGAACAAGCGAGCGAGACGCAAGTTGTATCGCTTGGCGATGCCCCTTGGAAGATGCCCGACGAACTGTCCAAGCTATTCCAGTTGATGGAGCAATCTTGCGCCAAATCGCAGTCGGTCTTCGCTAAGTTGTCGACACAGCAAATGAACTTCGCGCCCGCCAATGGCACGCACACACCGCGCTGGAACGCCGAACACATGCTGGGGCGTCAATTGCTGTTCTTTTCCCAGATTTATCATGCCCAGGATCCGGCCATCCCGGTGATGAACTGGAATCCAGCTCAAATGCCGCCCGACTATCGAGCCGCACACCCCGACTGGACGGGCGCGGAAGAGGCTCTGCAGATGCAGCGTGTCAGTCTATTCACTCGGCGTTTTGCCTACCTGCTGGAGGACCTGGACTTAGACAAGAAAGCTCCGTCCAGTTTTTGGACGCCGCGGGCCCTGCTAAAGCAGATGGAGCGTCACTATGACCAACATACTGCCAACACCATCAAGAAATTTGAGCTGCCTGGCTGGCCCAAGTCCTGACACGTGTTGATTTCTGCGGTGCCTGCTTTCGACGAAGCGAGCAACCAGCATCGTTGACGGCGCGAGCGATGAGGCGTGTGGCTCGCGCTAGAGCGGAGGCACCCCCTGGCCATCGTTGCGTTCGACCAGGCTTTTGCGCAAGGCAGGATCCGTTTGCGACGACAGAAAGATAACAGCGCCGTCGCACATGGCGCAGTTAACGCCACCAACATGCGCTGTGCGCACGTTGGCCAAGTTTTGAAAGTTCTCGATATCGATGTCTTCGGGACTCATCCAATTCACCGCCGAGGCGGGATCTGTTTCCACGACCAGGAGTGTGCTGGATGTCCCATCTACAATCTCGCTGATTTTGTGAGGCTGAGCTCCAGAGAATACACCGTTCGGATCCACAACAGCCACATAAATCGTCATGTTGCCTGGTATGTTGGCTGATGGATTGCGGTAGGTTGCCACCTCCACCTCGGAAAATGGCAGATTCACCGGGTCATCCCAGGGTTTGCTTAAGTCGATTTGCTCATAGATCGTCTGCTGTCCGATAAATGGCAGAATCAACGTTCGCCAACTGTGCAAGCGGTTCCCATTGTCATCTTCGGTGTACGCTGGAGGAAACGAACCATAGGCGGAATCGTAGTTGTGCAACGCCAACGCAATCTGCTTCATATTGTTGGAGGATTGCATGCGACGTGCCGCTTCGCGCGCGGATTGAACAGCTGGCAGCAACAGAGCTACCAAAAGCCCGGCGCACATCAGACAGCCGACGATCCCGACACCAATGATGACGGCAATCACCAGACCCGAGTTGGACCCGGATGGCCTTGGAATCTGAGGCTGCAATGCATCTTGATTTGGCGCAGAGTGAAATGGTTCATTACTCATGGTGCAATAGCCGAGCTCGCTACTTGATACCGGTCATTGAGTTCTCCAGATTGTAGCAGACCCGACGTCCCACGGCAGCTTCGGCGGGATTCCCACCACGATGGTGCCCGTCCAATTCGAATGACTGCCCGCTCTAACCGCCTGGATAAAGCGGAGACATCCTTGCCTGTCACTCGCGAAATTGTTACTCGATTATTGTTAAACTTTTCCAAGCTCCACAGCGTCGCGACGAATGCATACGGCGACCACAGAACACTGCTTGACCAAGCCCACGCCCAAGCTTCGTCGATTCGAGTTGATATGACCGATAGGCAAACTGATGTACTTCTATCCGTTTCGGACCTGGAGTATCGCTATGGAGACCGGCTGGCCGCCAGAGGCGTGACATTTTCGGTGGGGCACCAGCAATGTTTCGGTTTGCTGGGACCCAACGGGGCAGGCAAGACCACGACACTGTCCTGCATCGCAGGACTGTTGTCGGCATGGACCGGGCAAATGCAGTTTGCCGGCCAAGCGTTTCAACCGGCAAGCCGAGTCCAGGATCGAGCGCGGCTGGGACTTGTGCCACAGGAGTTGGCCATCTATCCCAATCTGACGGCCCGCGAAAATTTGGTGTTCTTTGCCAAGCTGAGTGGCGTTGCCGCCGCGGAGCGAGAACAGGTCGTGGCCAAGAATCTGGAGTTGGCTGGGCTGACAGATCGGCAGCACGATTTGGTGCGAACATTTAGCGGCGGCATGCAGCGGCGACTCAATCTGGCCGCTGGCCTGCTACACAAGCCAGCTTTGGTCTTGCTGGACGAACCGACCGTCGGCGTGGATCCTCAAAGCCGCAATCATTTGTTCGAGACGTTACTGCGACTCAAATCCCAAGGGCTTTCCCTGCTCTACACAACACATTACATGGAAGAAGCCCAGCGGCTATGTGATTGTGTGGCGATCATGAACGAGGGCACCATCGTTGGCGTCGGCACGCCAGCTCAGTTGGCGGCGAGCATCGATCAACCAGACGCGAATTTAGAACAAGTCTTCCTCCATCTTACCGGACGCAGTTTGAGGGACGCATGAAACCTTTGGCCGCCGCCTGGGCCTTGGCTCAAAAAGATCTGCGCAGTTTTGTCCGCGACCGCACGGCGCTGGTACTCAGTATCCTGGTGCCCGTGGCCCTGGTGACCGTCTTCGGATGGATCATGGCCTTTGCCTTTGGCGGATCCGGGGGCATGCCCAAGGTCAGTTTGCATGTGGCAGATTTGGACCATACGGCTGCCAGCCAGCGGTTCGCTCAGCGGCTCAAGCAGCAGGACATGCTGCGTGTTCGCACGGTCACGACGGGCGATGAGTCCGCAGATTCTTCGGCGGAATCTACAACGGATGCAAACGACCTGGAGCAACTGATTCGCGACGGCGATGCCCACCATGTGCTAATCATTCCATCGGGGTTTGGCGCCCAGGTCGACGCGGGCACGACTCCGCAACTGCGGATGTTGCGCGATCCAGGTCGTGAGATGGAGGACCGTGTCACTCAGATCGCCGTCATGCAGGCGGCAATGTCGGAATTAGGTGGGACGGTCTGGGTGGATGCCATGGATCGCCTGCTGGCCGACCAAGGAATGGACACACAAGGCCTTCAGCAAATACGTGAATGGATGACCAATATCGGGCAAACCATCAGTGACTTTGCCGTCGCACAACAGGCCGCCCAAGAAGATTCACCCGAAGAACCGGCGACAACCGCGACGACGGACAACGGCAACGCGGCCGCGCCGGACAACGCGACTGAGGAACCTGGCGACAATGACTCTAGCGACCAACTTGCCGGACCTGATCCGCAAGCGATGTTGGATATGATGAGCCGTTTGGTCCCCATGGAAACGACCGATGTGGCGCCTCCGAACAGGAATCAACAGATCACTTACCAGCAGGCGCAAAGTGTCGCTGGCATGTCCGTGATGATGCTACTGTTCGCGCTAACCAGCTGCGGCAACGTACTGTTGCTGGAGCGAGAAGAAGGGACGCTCCGCCGGTTGTTCGCACAACCCATTTCGCGGGATGCGGTCTTGCTGGGCAAGTTCTTGTTCGTGCTCGTGGTCGGAGTGGGCCAGCTAGCGATTCTATTTACCTACGGTGAATGGATGTTCCGGGTGGGTTTGTTTCGCGATCCCATGACGCTTGTCGTGTTGTCGATAACCTGGGTTTGCACGGGTGGGGCCTTTGGCATGTTCTTGGCATCGGTCAGTCGATCGACCAAGCAGGCCGAGAGTCTGGCAACGTTGTTGATCCTGATGATGGCCGCCTTGGGCGGCTGTTGGTTCCCGTTGCAAATGATGAATCTGCCGCCCCTGCTAGACACGCTGTGCAAGAGTACTCCAACCTTTTGGGCCATGACGGGATTCCAAGGCATGCTGTGGAATCAACTGCCGTGGCACACGGGTAAGATGCTAGCCGCTTTAGGCTGGCAATGGGCTTGGACGATCGCGTTGACTCTGGCGGCGGTTAGTGAATACTGAACATTTGTTGGCCAATAGCTGTCTCATTCCCTCCACTGCTCAACAAGGCAAATTCATAATTA
>JANQOL010000391.1 GCA_028289675.1 Pirellulaceae bacterium | reverse complement strand
GTCTGCGCCCGAACTTGGCCTCGATCATCCCGGCCGCCGTGGAGCGGACCACACAGGCGCTGCGGAACCTGGAAGAATTCGGCAAGCTCCACACAGCTTCGATCGGCCAACAGTTCAAGCAGCTGCGCTACGAAGCCTACGATGTCCTGGCTCAGGTTGAACTACGGCTAGCCAGCCCACAGGTCAACAGCGCTCAGCTGCTGTTGTTGATCGACTGCGGCCGGCCACTCAAGGCGTTTGCAGCTTATGTTGAGCAGCTGGCAAGCCACGGCGTTGATTGGTTTCAGTTGCGGGACAAGCAAGCGGACGGTCGTCGTTTACTCGAGTATGCTCGAACCACCGTGGAAGTGCTGCGATCAACTTCATCGCGACTCATCGTGAATGACCGAGTCGACGTTGCGCTGGCTAGTGGTGCCGCGGGTGTGCATCTGGGACAAGACGATTTACCACTGCGAGACGCGCGGCGGATGGCCGGACCAGAGCTGTGGATTGGCATATCGACCCACGATGTTCAGCAGGCCCTGGAAGCCGAAGCAGATGGTGCAGACTACATCGGTTGCGGGCCTACATTTCCATCACAGACCAAAGCATTCGATCACTTTCCGGGGATCGAATTTCTCACAGAGGTGGCCCGCCGAGTAGCGTTGCCCAGCTTTGCGATCGGCGGCGTTGATGCGCACAATTTGTCGGAGGTGTTGGCCACTGGTTGCCGGCGGATTGCAGTCAGCCATGCCATCCACCACGCCGATCAGCCCATGCAAGCTGCGCGACAGCTAAGCCGGGCACTAAACGAATCGTCTCCGTAGATTGCTACAGCCGCTCGCGAATGCTCTCGGCCAGTTTCTCCATTTCGCCCGGCAAGTAGCCGTCCAGGGCTTCGACAATCACACCTTCTCGATCGACCAGCAACGTGGTTGGATAGCCGAACGATCCATTCGGCATCATCAGTGCCAGCTGCTGGCGAGTCATCGCCGCCGAATCTGCGTACGTAGGGATGTCTAAATCGGTCTGTTCTTGCAAGAACTGGTGTGTCTGCTCGGTGAGCCGCTGCATGTCGAACTCGGGCCCGGAGGAACAGGATACCGACACGATCGCGACGTCTTCCAACTCGCCGAACTCGGCCACTAACTGAGCAAACTCGGGAAATTCCAGATGGCAAGGATGGCACCAAGTTCCCCAGAAATGCAACACCGTCAACTTGCCGTCTAGATCCGCGTTTTCGATGCCGCGTTCGGTGTTCACGAGGGCCTGCAGGTCCAGCGGAGGCAGGCGCTCTCCTATAATCTCCTGACGAGGAGGGCGCCCTATCCAGGCCAGCGCGACCAACCCGACCAACATGATGCTACCGATGGTCAGCACAAACGAATGATTGGGAGGCGCCGTGTCTAGCGCATGATCTGGCCGCGGCTCCGATGGTTCGCGCTCTATTGAGCTGGGAGTGTCGGTCATGCTGCTGCCCTTCGAGATAACGTCTTTGACATACCCTATTATCAACCCCGGCCAACCGCGATTGAAGGTACCCGATGCCCGACAATTTGGAAGTCGAACAAAAATATGTCGTGGACGACGAGGCGGCGCTGCTCAGCTCGCTAGCCAACCAGGGACTTCGGCTGGTCGACATGGAGCATCAGACGGACACCTACTTTCGGCACCCGTGTCGCGACTTTCGACAGACTGACGAGGCGTTCCGCTTGCGGCAGAACGAACAGCGCACCCGGCTGACCTACAAGGGACCGAGGCTGGCGTCGGAAGTCAAGATACGACCGGAAATCGAAGTGGACGTGGCCACCGAAGATATCGAGCGTTGGCAGAGCATGCTGCGGCAGTTGGGGTTCGAAGCCTTAGCCCAAGTGCGCAAGGCGCGGCGCGTTTATTCAAATGCCGACGCAAGTGGCATGTCTCCTCAAGTTGTAGTGGATCAAGTCCAACAACTAGGACTGTTCGCCGAAATCGAGGTGGTTGTCACCGGACCAGAACGGGTCTCAACTGCCCAACAGCAAATAGAAACACTAGCCGATCGTCTGGGACTGAGCCGCGTGCAGCGCCGCAGCTACCTAGCGCAACTACTTGAGAAACTTGGACTTGAGTAGAGTCCCTCCGCCTTGGCTGCGGTTTTGGCACACTGGTTGCAAATACTCATCTGGCACGAGAACAGGCTTCTGCCAAGTTGGCAGCAACGCCAATTGTTTACCCAACGACTAGATTTTCCGTGGCGAGAAATCGCCTACAGGGGAGGAGGACACGGTGATGACACGATCAGATTACGTAAATCGAGGCGGTTATGGCGCTTTGGAAGACCTTTCGCAAGACATGGAGCGCGTCTTTGACTCGTTGCTCGGCCGCACCGTGGGAACGGTGCTCCGTGGCACCCATAGCGAGAAGTACGTTCCGGCTCTCGACATCGTCGAAACCAAAGAAGGCTTCTCGGTAAGCGTCGACTTGCCGGGGATCGACCCCACACAGGTCCGCGTGGAAATGCACGATGGAAAACTGACCATCGCAGGCAAACGTGAGGGCCTGAAAGAGAAGACTGACGAGACGGTGCATCGGATTGAACGATCGAACGGCAGCTTTCTGCGAGCGGTCAGCCTGCCAAGCGAGGTCGATACCGAGCAAATCGATGCAAGCTACGAGCACGGTGTGCTGAAGATTTCGTTACCGAAGGTTGCTAAGCAGCAGCCCAAGAAGATTCAGATTCGCACCAGCTAGTCACGCGGTCACTTGGCCAGCGGATTGCATCGCTGGCCGTTAGCTGCGTCGCTCAGACGGGCTGTCCAAAGTGTCCGGTTCTGACAATCTCACGCTGCGTTGGTCCAACAACCGACGCAGCGTAATGAGCCGGCAGACGGCTTTCAGCTAGCCTTGCGGCTGTACCGACTGCCAAGCCTGACATAGCGCGGTCAACATGGCATCGAATACCAGTCTCAGTTCGTCCAACTCGCGGTCCTCAGCCTGAATCTGCACGAGATACACCCAATCTCCGTGTTGGGCGGCCAGCAAATGGGAGGTCACGAGTAGGTCCAAGTAGGCAAAACGCTGGATGAACCCTTGCCAGTGCACTCCAGCGATTTCTCGAGCAACGCTCTCTTCTTCCACTTCTTCGTATTCACCGGACATCGCCTGCCGAGCCTGACTGGCGACTGCCGGAGCATCCCAGTCCGAAAATCGAGAGACCGTCATGAAAGCTCCAGTCGGACTTTCCACCGTCACCGAGGCTTCCTGCTCATCTTCATCCAAGCGCCAACCATCGGGATACATGAAAGTCATCCCAAAGTTGGAATATGTTTCGGGCACAAGAGTTCTCCTTGTCCATCGCAATGCTGTCATTGCACACACGCTGATTTCGATCTTTCGAGACCAAGTTGCATGTGCTACTACCGCAAGTGCCTCATCTTAGCGTAGTACGAGTCGCGCGGACACATCGTGCAAAGCGTAGGCGTCTGGTTTGAACCATCAGTGAAATGGTTGCTGAAATCGTCGAAAACTCACTCAATCAAACAGCAAGCCGCGCCGGCTGGCTTCGGTGGCGTGCGGCCTGGCGCCTCTGGAGCGGTCGCCGAACAGACCAGACGGCCGAGGCCGGTGCGACTTCGCGGCGGCGACGATGTGTCGCGGGCGCCTGCTGTGTGCTGCTCATTGCAGCCTGTGCGAGCGGCTGCCGGACCCTGCGCACGAAACGGCATACGCGGAATCTGACAGCCGCCCGACAGTTGTCGCTACGTGGCGCGGATCACTTGCAGCAGCAGAATTACTCGGAGGCAGAACCACTCTTTAGCGAGGCCCTCAAGCACAGCTATGCTGACGAACGTGCCCACTGGGGGAAGGCGGAAGTTCTGTGGACCCAAGGTCAACGTGAGCAAGCTATCGCGCACATGAACCAAGCGGTCGAATTGAGTGGCAATAACCCCGATCTGCTTGTCCGATTGGGAGAAATGTACCTGGACGAAGACCAATTGGAAGCCGCGTTACAACAAGCGGATCTTGTTCTGGCCAGAGATCGGCAACACCCGGAAGCTTGGGCCCTAAAGGGGCGCGTCTTGCGCCTTCGCAACGCGTTACCAGACTCGCTGGACTGCTACCAAATCGCCCTTATTCACAAACCAGTGAACCCGGACGTCAGATTGGCATTGGCGGACATTTACGACGCCATGGGCCGGCCGCAACGGGCGTTGGCCACCCTGGATCAATTGGCAGACGACCAACCGACGGAGCAGATCCCTGCCCGCGCCTGGATGCTCAAGGGACAGTCGTTGGCCGCTCTGGGCCAATCCGCCGAGGCCCGGAACTGCCTTCAACAGGCGGCCACCTGTGCTTGTGAAAGCGAAACGGAGCTGCTCCTGGACCTGGCCCAACTGCAATACGAATCCGGGGATTTGGCCGAAGCCCGAATCTGCTTGGGGCGCGCCTTGCGGAATAATCCGCACGACCCGTACGCACTACAGTTTCAAAACGTGTTGGACCAGTCATTTCGCCAGTATTCTCGGCAGGACAGCCTGGCCAGCCAAGACTTATCTGGTAGCAATCCCGACATGCCGCGCGTGACGACTCAGCCCGCTAGTTGGCGTCAAGTACCAATACCCGACGCCGTTCCAGCGACAGGCAGCGAAAATCACCGCTAACCGTACTCGATCAGTACCATTGCTTGTCTTACGGTTCGGCAATCGTTGCGATGAGCTCGCCGAGCTTCTCCGCTAGTTTTTGAAGTCTCTCTTGGGCATTCGCGCGCCAGATGGCGCTGTGAGCAATCACCCTGGTTGATGAGGCAGGCCATGTTTCCGGGCGACGTGCACTGGGCGGATCATCGTGCGGCAATTTCGTTTGCCCGCTACCCAAATGCGAGCTAGTGTTCCGTTGGACGACTTTTCAACAGTCTTGATGACCTAAGCAACTATCGCGGAGACGAACATGCCATCTTTTGCAGATCACGACCAGGCCCAGGATGCTAACTTTGTGGACCGACGCAAGAATGAAGACGATTCGCAAGGGGGATTTGAGCGGCGGCAATTTGGCAACTCACATGTTGAGCTCTCTCCCGATGCTCGTGAACTGGCAGAAGCCATCGACCAATACAAGGTCACCCATCGCCGACGCTACGTGACCTTCGAAGAAATGCTGGAAGTCATTCACGCGTTGGGCTACGAAAAGCAACCGGCAGTCGTGTAGCATCCTTTGGCGCGAGGCGGTGAAGCACCAGTGACGATCAATCATTCTTCTGTGAATCGTCCGCGGCGCGACTCAAGTTAGTGCGAATCACGCGGATGCATGGCCTACCGCCTCTATTAGCTGGGCAGCAGCAGCGACAGTAAGCGTTGTTGCGAAACCAGGCCCAGCGGCTTCCCGCGCACATCCAGCACTTGAGCAATCGGGCTACGCTGCGCCTGCATGTAGGACAATGCCTGGACTTGCGAATCGCCGGCTGAGACTTGGCCAACCGGCAGAAGCGGCGCTTGCTGGCCGCTCAACACGACGTCTCCGACTTGATAGATCCCCACCAACTCCTGGCTGTTCGGAGCCAACACTCCCACGTATTGTTGTTTGAGTCTTCGCGCCACCGCCAGAATTTCGTCCGCCGCAGCTCCCTGATGCACCAGTGGAATAGCTCGCAACGGCACAGCAAACTGCCGGACTGGCCGGACACCGTAGGTGAACAAGTTTTGGGCAATCTCCCGTTGGATCGGCAACAAGATGCCCGCTTCTTGGCCCTCCATCATGACGCGTTGCAACTCTTGACGCTCCAGAGAAAACTTGGAACGTGCCGCTTCGTTCCCCGACCATCGTTGCCGGAACGACTCAAGGCCGATCACGATGGCCGAAATGGGCGCGAACAAAACTGCAAACAGGATCATCAGCGGCGCTCCGCGTGATGACAGGAGATACGGAGCATGGAAGTAGAGGTACTTGGGAAGCAACTCGCCATAGATGAATAGAAATGGAGTTGCTAACACCGGCACAATCGTCTGCAGCTGGCCTCCGTCAGCCAGCACTTGCCTACTGGTCACTACCAGTCCCAGCGATACGAGATAGTTGGCAATGTTGTTGCCAATCAACACGGTCGCCACAACCACACTGGAATGGCCAACCAACCACAACAGGCAACGGGCAATCCAGCCGCCCGACTTGGCGTCGACGACCAGCCGCACACGGGTCACCCGATAAAACCCGGTTTCGCTGCCACTGAAGAAAGCGCTCAGGAATATCCCGGCACCGATCAATGCCAATCCCCAGATCACGATGCGCCCTCCACTGTGTCGTGCGGTGAACGGATGCGAACGAGGATTTCGCCACGCTGCCCCGCCTGCAACACCTCCACGTGAAAACCGTCCAAATCACACTGGTCGCCCACTTCAGGCATGCGATGCAACTGTTCTTGAATAACGCCGGCGATGGTCAACCCACGTTGCGTCCTCAGTCGACGTCCTAACACGCGTTCCAGTCGGCGCACTTTGGCCAGCCCGGTCACCAGCCAACTGGTCTCTCCTTCAGCGCGAATATCGGCGGTGGACAGTTCGGGCAGCGCTGGCACGGATTCGGCTTGCAACACCGCCTCCATGATCTGTTCCCAAGTGAGAATGCCAATCGTGTCTCCAAACTCGTTGACCACGGCGGCGACTCGCCGCCCCTGGTCTCTCAACCGCCGCAGGGCGTCAGCAATGCTGGCGCACCAAGGCACCACCACGACGGGCTCCCGCTGTTGTTCCAAATTCACCGGATGTTGCGGATGGAGGGCATCCAAGGCAATCACGGACGTCACGTCACGGCCTTGAGAATCGGTGACCAGCATGTATCCGCTAGGCGTACGCTCTCCTTCTAGCTGGGACAGACTCAGCGGCGGAGTGAAGGAGCGATATTGCGTCCGGGGCCGCATCCATTCTTCGGCGCGGATCTCACTCAAACGAATCACGTTGCGCAAAACTTGGCTTTCCTGCTCGTACAACTGAGCATCGTCCGTAGATAGCTCGATCGCACGATCCAGATCTTCGATTTCCAAGTAAGCTTCAGACTTGAATCCCGGCCAAATCATCCGGCGCGACATTTCATTGGCAAAACGCAGCGCTGGAAATACGACATCAATGATACGCACGGCCAACGCCAGCGGCACAGCTACCAGACGTACGATCCGCACGGGGTATGTAACCGCCAAACTCTTCGGTAGGAATTCGCCGAAGACAATGATCATTAATAGGGCGGCTATCGACACCAAAGCCGCATGCGTATCCCCATTTCCAGTGGATTGCGTTGCGTTTGCGCTCAGCTCCAAAGAGATCTTGGACACCACCGAGAAATAACCGATGTTGATGGCCAAATTCCAGAACAGAATCCCCATCAATAGCCGCTCCGAGCGGCGTAGCAGGCGGTACGCCAGACGCTCCGACGGATTTCCCGTACTCAGGCTGCGCTTCTGCAGCGGCGTCAGTGAAAAGAATGCCGCTTCGCTGCCCGAAAAAAAACTGCTGACAGCCAGCAACACCAACACGCCGGGCAGGTAGCCCCAAACCTCAGCCACGGAATTGAATTCCATTCAACATGATTGGTGCGACTCGCACGGACGTGGTTGAATAACGCCAACACATTGTAAGATCCGCGCTATCCGTCGTCATCTACCGTGCGCGATTTGCCCATCGCAAAGTCAAATTCGCTGAGCGCCGGTATGACCATCGCCAAGGTAGCGAATCCGTAGGCGGTGACGATCACCGAAAAAACGGTCAGCTCTTGGTTGCGCAAGATGAAACTCGTGATGGCGAAAAAAGTCAGGAAGGGCAGGCCGAATGCCGCCAACGCAATTGCCGGACTGGGGTTTCGGCTACCCATCGCAACGAACAGCCCCGTTCCTCCGCCCAAAATGATCGCCAAAAACGGCGGTAACTGTCGAGCAAACGAACCGCGAAAACTCATCATGATCATCATGCAGGTGACGATACCCAGAAACAGGAAAAACAGCGTTCCCAGACTGGTTCCAATAGCCGTTTTGGATTGAGAGTAGATCATGCCACAGTGGATGCCCAGCATGGCTGCGAACAAATCCATGACGACTAATCCGCCCAGCGTAAACAGCAGGTTTTCCGTGGACATGGCGGACTGCGACCACAAGTAGACGGCCAGCAGCATCGGCAGAATGACCATTTCCTTGGTCACGTAGAGCACCCCCAACAATTTGCCAAACAAGAATTGAGGTGGCGTGATTTGTGTGGCCAGCAACAAGTCCAGCGCCTGGCCATCCCGCTCGTTGGTGATCGAATTAACCGCCAACGCGTTGATCATGACGAACGACACGACAAAAAAAGGAGTCAGTATCCGCGCGGTCATTGGAATCAGCTCGTCGGCCAGCCGGCTGCGGCGAACGGCTACTCCCGACGAAACTGCCCAGTAGATACCCACCATGGCCGCCAAGAACAGAGCGACGTAGCCCAGCCTGATGAACAACAATTTTCGCCCGTACGCCCAGGTGCACATTTCCCGCCACAAGACTGGATTGTTCCACATCTTGCGCGGAGCACGGACTTTCCAACTGCGCGAGTCCTGGCGAGCCTCATCGGCGCGTTGGTCATAGTTCTCGTCAGGTTCTGGGGCCTGAACACGCAATTGCCGTGAAGGATTCCAGATCCGAAGTCGGGCGACGGCAACGGCTCCGAAGAGGCTGGCCGCCAACGTTCCCAACAAACAATGAGCGGTCGGCAATCCGCCTGGAATTCCCACCCATGACGTCATCGGAATAGGCTGGCATACGTAACGCACAGCCCTGACTGGGCTCAACAGATCCGCCCAGGCGGGGTCCAACCTCGGGAACGCGCCCGCCGCAACGACCTCACAGAACACTAGCCAGCCAACAATGGCCAACAAGGTAATAGCTAGAGTCTGAAATGTCTTCTCCCGCCAAAACGCCACTAGATTGGCCAGTGCACCGGTCCATGCGGTGCTGACTACGATGATTCCCGTGGCGGCCAGAACCTGTGTCGAACTGACTCCACCCAGCAGGCAGATCAACAGCAGCATGGGCAAGGCCGCCAGTATCAAGCTGAAAATTGACAACAAGCTGGAAGCTAACTTACCCAAGACGATTTGCGTGCTAGAGAGACGAGTCAGCAGCAGCAGAATCAGAGTACGCTTGTCCTTTTCCTGGCTGACGCTGCTAGCGGCGGCCACGGCCGCCAAAAACATCGTCACCACCAGCTCCAACGGCACCACGATTTGAAACACAAGTGCGCCAAATCGAGACAAATCACCGATGTTGCGAACATTTTGGATTCCAGCCAGCAGGGCCCAGGCCGTGCACACCAGGCTATATAGCGCCAGCACGAACACCACGCGCTGCACGTAAAACCTGAGCTTCCGAGGTGCCACCAACCACTCTCGGGCAAGGATGGGACCAAGCATGGAATCGCTATTTCCGAGATGTGAGGTGAGAGATCATAGGCATAGTACGGCCGGAGCTAGAGGTTAGTTTGTTTGTAACGATTACGCCAGTCTCGGGGCATGGCTTGAGTCGATTTCAGCCAAACGCTCACCGCACGTCCGAATTCCGGACCTAGGCTTACTGAAGACGTAGATTTTTTGCCGCAATCCACAAGGATTGGAATCGTGATTTCTTACTGGACCAAAGCCACCCGACGTCTGTTTCAGGACGAGGACGGGCCGACTGCTGTCGAATACGCCGTCATGTTGGCTTTGGTCATCGCGGTGTGCTTGACTGCTATCCAGACCATGGCGACGGCCACGAGTGGAAGTTTCGATTCTTCGGCCAACGCCATTGAGGGCGCCATCGGTCCCTAGTGCGAGTCGCACTTCAGTTTGAGCCGCATGGACCACTCTCCGGAGAACAAATCGTGACACTCAGAAAGCGCGTCTGGATCGACCGTCCGGTCCAAGGAGTGTTGATTGGCCGCGTCATGCTGTATTGGCTGTGCGGCCTGCTTTACCTAGGTGTGGGCTCAGCTTGCTTCGAATACAACCAACGGCCCGATGCGTCGATGGCGGAGCTGTTCGGAAGCTTGATGTCGCAGTGGGGTCCCTGGATGCCTAGCCTGCTGCTCGTCATCCCGTTGGTAATCTTTGACGTGACGCGGCTGAGCAACCAATTTGCAGGTCCCATTTACCGGCTCCGGCAACACCTACAACAAATCGAAGAAAATCCGGACTGCAAACCACTGTCGTTTCGTCGCGAAGACTACTGGCATGACCTGGCAAAACCGATCAATTCTCTGCAAGGTGAGTTAGTCGAATTGCGCAAGCAGGTAGCCACACTTGAGCGCCGAGCCCAGTTCTTGACCGGCAAACCGGCTACGATCGATGCCACTCCAACCAGTCCGGACACCACTGAAACACCCAGCACGCCGATGCCTGCCCTGGGTGCAATTGACGACTCAGGAATGCTCGGTAACGCCAACTCAAACTAACGTGCGAGCGCCGTTTCAAGCAGGCCAAGGTTGGGCTTCGGTGGACAATTGCTGTAACATCGAACTCAGGGCACCGGATAGACTGTCGGTCAAAGCATCACCCTCTCCCTTGCGAGGCTTCGCCGCCGCGACTTCGATGGCTTCGCCGATTTCCATCACCGCATGCCACGGCTGGTGAATCGTTGCACGATCGGTGAGATCCTCTTCAAATCGCTCGATGGTCTCGATTAACCGTGTGTCGGTCGGCTGCTCCAAATAGCCTTCCGGGTAAGACCAGATTTGCTGAGCGCAGTAGATGTCACTCAACTGTTGCCAAATCTGCGTTCGCCGCTCGGGGGCTGTAGCTGGATCTTGCAGTTGAGGCACCAACTGGGTCCGCAATTGCTTGATGCGCGGCATGAACCCCAAGTCTTGTGGTCGGCCAAACCACTCGGCGTCCAACGGGTCCAACAGCCGCTCGATTAGCCGGGACTTTCGTTCGGCCAAACTACCACGTTGCCCACTACCCAAGAACTGGATTTCTTTCAAGCTGAACAGCGCCTCACCGACGCGCTGCAGACGCTCCAGTAAATCGTCTGGCGGTAGGCACTCATCCCAGGTAATGCGTTTTTCAATGCCCGACAGCACCGGCTCGATCGTCTTCTGGGCGTCTCCGCGAAACAAGTATTTGATGGCCACGGGATGAATCACGACCCGTCCTCCATCCGCTTTGGCGCGGCGACGAGCCGCGGTGCGGGCAATGAAGGACACACCGTCCAGCAGTGGGCTGAGACGGTCGTTGCTCCGCACGACGGTCCCTTCGGCGAACAACACCAATGGCCTCTCTGCGTCCACCAAAGTTTGCACCGCAGTGTCCAAGGATTGCCGATCCAGGCCTTCGCGATTGACGCTGAAGCCGCCGCACATTCGAATTGCGAACGCTTGCAGCCAATGTTGATGGAACAAATGCCAACTGGCCATCGCGTACACTTGGATATCAGCCTCGCGAGCGATCCAACCCATGGCCAGCGGATCAGCGTACCGGCAATGATTGGGAGCCAGCAGCACACCAGCTCCATCACGTAGTGAAGCGATCAAACGCTCCGAATTCCGAACCTCGTGAGAGTGGATGCCCTCGACACGCTTCAAGTAGGCGTCAACCAGTCGAAACCTCTGGATCAGACTGGGGACCCACGATCCGCGATGCGGCGGAATAAACTGATAAGGTTTCTCGATAATAATTTTTTGCATCAGAGTCTACAATTGCCAATTCGCCCACGGAGCTTGTCCGCTATCTGGCCGTCGCTCGTACCAGCCAAACAGCTTTTGGAGGCGTCTCAGCTTAACTCGCGTAGCCGCGGGGATGTTTCTGGTGCCAATTCCATGCCGTCGACACGATTTCCTCGATGTCAACGTAGCTTGGTTTCCACCCCAAGACCCTCTGCGCCAAACTGCTGTCGGCCACTAATTCGGCCGGATCACCGGAGCGTCTAGCCTCCAAACTGGTTGGAATGGGATGTCCGGTAACCGCGCGGCAGGCATCAATCACAGCCTGGACGCTGTGTCCGCGCCCCGTACCCAGATTCAGTTGCAAGTTGATGCTCGGTTGTAGCAAATCCAAGGCCTGCAGGTGCGCGTCGGCTAGATCGTCTACGTGAATGTAGTCTCGGATACACGTTCCATCCGGCGTGGGGTAATCGTCTCCAAAAATTCCGATCTTCTCCCGCTGCCCCAATGCGGTTTGCAACACCAGCGGGATCAGATGGCTCTCTGGATCGTGATCCTCTCCGATATCACCGTCGGGACTAGCACCCGCGGCATTGAAATAGCGCAAGGCGGCGCAGCCAAAGCCGTACGCGTACGCATAGTCGGTCAAAGCGTGTTCGATGACCAGCTTGGTAAACCCGTACGGGTTGATGGGCAGCTGAGGCGTCGATTCGGCGATGGGTATCTTGTCAGGCTGTCCGTACGTGGCAGTCGTGCTCGAGAAAACGATGCGCCACACGCCCGCTTCGCGCATCGCCTCCAGCAACTCCAAGGTCGCGGACACGTTGTTCTGGTAATACAACGCAGGCTGAGCCACCGATTCTCCAACCAGGGCAAATGCCGCGAAGTGCATCACGGCTTCAATCTTCTCTTCCGCGAACACGCGGGTCAGCAACTTCCGATCCGAGAGTTCACCAACCACAAGCGGCACGCCGGCCACACTTGCGCGATGCCCCTTGGACAAGTTGTCGACCACGCAAACGCGATGCCCCGCTTGGACCAATTTGCGAACGGTGTGCGAGCCGACATATCCCGCACCACCAATCACCAAGATGTTCATCGTCACAGTTTCCTTAACCGCCTAATCCCAGATATTCCACACCTGTTTGGCAATCCGCGTCCAGCCAGAGCCTACAAGATCCTATAGGCGATAGTTCGTTCCAGCAATCGACCGAAGATGATTGATACAGGTTGTCAACCAGTTACGGCCCGTTTCGGTCCATCCAGCTGCCGATGAGCCACAGTACCAAGGGAATGCCCGACCAGTCCACTGAGTCACGACCAGTCCAATGAGTCAGGTGGATCGTTGTCAAGATCTACAGCCATCCGCCAAGGTCAGTCAAAAATGGGAAGCAAACTCAGGCGACTGCGAGAGTCGACGAAAGACCGACCCGCGGTCGAACCGCCTCGCCTGAAGGCTGACTGGCCCAAGCGCTTCGCCCAGTATCTGAGGTCTGAATGTCACTTGGCGGAGAACACGGTTGCCGCTTACAGCCGTGATCTGCGTCGACTGTTGTCTTGGTTAGCAAACAAGCCCATCCACCAGGTACGTTTGACGGACCTGAGCGATTATGTGGCCAGTCTCCAAGAGCAGCAACTGGCGGCTTCGTCCATCTCGCGGGCCATCGTCTCCACGCGGATGTTCTTCAAGTATTTGCAGCTGGAGGGCATCGTCCAGGACGATCCGTCGGACTTGATGGCGACGCAAAAAATGTGGGAGCGCATTCCCAAGGCCATCTCACCCGCCGCTGTCGACCGATTTTTGGCCGCGCCCCGCAAATTCGATACGTTCTGGCAACGCGACATGGCCATCCTGGAGTTACTGTATGCCACCGGGTGCCGGGTTTCCGAAGTCTCCAATCTGTTGCTGGCAGATTTGCACTTGAACGATGGTTATTGTCAAGTCGAAGGAAAAGGATCCAAGCAACGCATCGTGCCTATCGGCGCGCGAGCGGTACAGGTCATCGAGCAGTATTTGTCCGATCAACGTGCCGCCATCATCGGTGAACGTGAGCCCGATGGTTTCCCGTGGGTGATTCTCTCTCGCACCGGCAAACGCCTACGCAGAGAAGCCATTTGGGAGTTGGTCAAGCGCTATGCGTTACGGGCGGACTTGGACCCCAACATTAGCCCGCATACCTTGCGGCACAGCTTCGCCACGCATCTGCTGGCGGGAGGGGCCGATCTCAGGCAAATCCAAGAGTTGTTGGGACATGCCAGTATTCAGACCACGCAGATCTACACGCAAGTTGAATCATCCAGACTCAAACGCATCCACCAACAATTCCATCCGCGGGCGTGACGCACGGAATTGCGCAGTGTTGTTATTGCGCAGTGTTGTTGTTCAGTGTTGTTGTCGTTCGGTACTGTTCGGCGCGGTCAGTATTGTTGAGGGCGAGCGGTCGGCTCAAATCGGCTGCGACTTGTCCTACACTCGGTGGCGAGATTGACCAGACGAGGGTTATTCACGTTTTTCGGCCAACTTGATGCGATCAATCAACTTGACCACTTCATCGCCACTGCGGTAGCCGGTAACGGCTGTAATCGACTCGATAACGTGCACGTAGTGCAAGTCATAGTCCAAGTCGATGACAACCTCAGGCCCCTCGTCCTCGCTCGGGCCGGCCTCATCTCCAACCATCTGTAGGACGTAGCCGCGCAACTTGCTCCAGTCCGTTCCAAAAGACAGATTGTCGTTGAGAACAATCTCTTGCAACTGGCCGGCGCCGTCGGACTTCAGCCTCAGATTCAAAGGCAACTGGGTGCTATCTGTGGGGGCACCATCGCCCTGGAGCGGCATCTTGACGTTGAAATCACCTTCCTGAGCGCTGATTTTGAACGTCATTACGAAGAACACCAACAGCAGGAACACGATGTCGATCATCGACGTCATCGACAATTGAGTCTTGTCTTCCTGCTTACTGCGGTGACGAAACTTCATTGGATCTCCTCCTTGACTCGCAGAGCAAATTGTTCAAAACCCAGTTCCTGGCAACGCGTGATCAAATCTTGAACTCGACCGCCGGGGGCCGTTCGGTGCCCACGGATGATAATGCTGGCGTCCGCAGCCGTCTTGCCGTCCAGTTTTAACAAGGAGATCTCAGGATTGAGCCGGCTGCGAAGTGCCTCCATCGCGACTTTGTCTCCTCCGATCACGACCGCGTCGTCGCTGGTCAGGTGCACGATGATCGGAAACTCGATGGGCGAGTCCACTGGCTTGGCCAATTCGCTGGTTGGCAACACCACGCGATCGTGCTGCTCGCTTTGCGAGAAATTGATCAGCACCATGAAGAATGCGATCAACTGGAACGTCATGTCAATCATCGGCGTCAGGTCCGCTTCCACCGGAGCGGTAACGCGATTCAATATTCTCATGCTGTTGGCCCCCGGGGTCAGCCATCTTCTTGCGGCGGTGCTTAGCCTTGAAAGCGCTCGATCAATTCTTCGCTGGTTACACCTACTTGCAACGTTAACCGTTGCACGCGGTTGCGGAGGATGTTGTAAACCGCAATGGCGGGGATGGCGATGGCCAAGCCCGCCAACGTCGTAAACAGGGCGGTGGAAATATCCAAGGCCAGCTGGCTGGGCTTAGGCGTCGAGCCGGAGGTAGCGATCGTTCGGAAGGCGGCAATCATGCCCTGGACCGTGCCGAACAGTCCAATCATCGGGCTGATATTCCCAATCAATGCCATGTAGCTGAGATTGTGCTCCATCTTCATCGTCTCTTCCTCACCCACTTCCTGCATGGCCTCGACCGCATGCGAATGCCCGCGGTCCAGCTTGGAAAGCCCGGCAGCGACGACTTGCCCCAAGAACGAATCGTCGGTACGAACCAACTCCGCAGCTCCTTGTGGACTGCCTTCTGCCAACTGCTGCTCCACGCCTTCTACCAAATCGGGTGGACAGATGTTGTCTTGCCTGGCGGACAGAAGATTCATCACGATCAAAGTGAGCAGGGTGATCGACAGGGCGAAGAATACCACCGTGTACGTGATGCCCAGCGACTGGAACGTCCAGGCCAATAGATTCGACGGCGCTGTGGTCCCGGTATCTTCTTCTGACGCTGCAGCTTGGGCACCAGCTGGATCAGCACCGTCGGCCCCATCTCCGGCAGCCGCGGGCGCCGCCGCCACATCGCCGCCCAGTTCAGCGTTCAAGTCGTCCTCATCTTGAGACCAAGCCCACGAACCCAAACAGACGACGGTGACAGCGATACAAATTGACAGAATCGCTCGCAAGCTCGGTAGACTCCAAGAGTCCTTCATAGTGGCACTCCGATGTGAAGCTGGACGTGGGGTGAAGGGTGATGAGACGAGTGGGCAGCAGCTATCTTAACCGGAATCAGGCTTATTGTTGATTCGCCCAAGAACTGGACGCATAGCTGGCGACCAGCCGCGCGCCAGCATCCGCGGCTCGCGACGATTCTCCGATGGCAGACCACAACTGCTTCAAATGGTACAACGCCTCTGCATGCGCCTCCGCCTCGGTGAAGAACAATAGATCCGTCTTGAGGTAGCTCAGCAGAGCTCGGCGTGGCTGGTCGAGTTTCTCGAAGCAGGCGCCTTTGGCATTGTAGATTTTGGCGAACAATTGTTGATCGGTGGAATCGTTCTTGGCAACCAGCGCATCCAACCGCTTGAGCGCCTCCTGGCTGTTGCCCTCCTGGTTCTCGCAAATCGCCAAGCCCACTTCCGCCAAGCTCTTCAGGCGAATCATGGAAGGCGACTTGCTGGGTGCGTTAACCAGTTGTCCGAATCGTTTTTTGGCGGACGCCAGATCGTCACGGACCCGATCCAGTTCCGCCAAGCGATAGATACCGCGAGCTTTGGTGTCATCATCGGGTGCCGATAACAAGATGTTGAAGTAGCTGCCCGCGCGATCCGAATACCCGGCGGCCAACGCCAGTTCTCCGAGCAACTCACTGAGAGGAAACATATGGTGCGTATTACGGTTGCCTGAAGCGATGTTTCGCAATCCGGCAATAGCGGCATTCTTGTCGCCGTTGCCGGCCAATCCCAATTTGCCCTCACAGTAATACCGGTAGAACTCGACATCTTCCTTGATGCGCGGATCCTGGATTTCCCGAACGTTGATTTTCTTAACCTCTTCCAATGCCTGGTCAAACTGTCCGTTGAGATAGCTCTGCCGCGCCCGATCCAATTCCACCGGTTCCTTATCGAAACTCAGCTTGCTGAGGTCCTTGACTTCAAACACCTGATTCTTGCCGCGCACCTCGATCGTCACCTTGGCCGGAGTGATCTCCACGATCTTGCCCGAAACAGGTACGCCTTGTTTTGGAAAAACGCGATCAGCGGCTTGCAGGCAAGACAGGTTACAGACGATAAGCGCGGCTAGCCAAACCAGCCGGCAAATTGGAATGCGCAGGTTCATGTTTGTTCCTCAACGTTATTTCTTACCAATGGCTGCCAACCCTTGCGTGGGTTTGCCCAGTCGTTTTTGGATGACCTTCAGTAATGCGTCGTAGCGTTTTTTCATTTCCGGTCCGCCCAGATCCGGGAACAGAGACGCCGTGGAAATGATGTCGTTCTCGGCCCGCCGCACTTCTTGTTGCTGCTGCTCGGCCTGTTTCAATCCGACCGCATACTTGTAGCGGCTGCGCGCCAGTTGATATCTGGACTCGTAGAACTGACTTTCAAACTTGGGATTGCCGGCCAAGCGTTGCGAGATTTTACCCCAGCCCCAAATCAGTTTCTCACCGGTCTTGGGGTTCGGTCGGCCACCCGCGACTGCCGCCTTGTGGAATCCAGAATTACTGGCGTCTCCCCAGGCCTGGTAAGCGCGGGCGGCTTCAATTTGCACGTCTAGCAAATTGATGTTCTCAGACAAAATCTCGGCCAAGGCCGCTACCGCGGCCTTATGATTTCCCATCCCGCTGGCGACTTTGGCCAACAGCAGTCGGATTTGCAGCTTGAGACCCGGCGGCTGAATCCATCCCGGTTCATTCGCCTCGCGGCTCATGATGCCCTGCAAAATCTGATCTGCGTCCGCCAACGACTTCATGGCGACCGAGCGGTTCCCTTTGTTCTCCAGTAAATCGGTCGAGATGGAGATCAATGTGTCCGCGGCCCAATACTGGGTGTTGAAAGCTTCGGACTTGGCGGCTTCGGCGGCCACTAACACCAGTGCTTCGGACAACCGCTTGCGTTTGGGCGCTTCTTTGACCCCTGCCAATTGTGTTTTCAGATCGCTGGCCAAGCCCACAAAGATGCTGGACAGCTCGCTTTGACCGCCTGCATCCGCTTTCGCCAATTGCTGCAGCTTGGCGATATACCCGGCGGTTTTGTCCGTCGCTTGCTGCGATTCCAGCTGACCGGTACCCAATTGACCAATGATCAACTGCAGAGCCGTGCGATAGACCTCCATGGCTAGCGTAGGCGGCGCCACGTCGGCGTCCGCTTCAATGGCCTTGATCGGCGACACCTTACCGGTCAGCAGTTCAGACGCTTCATCCAAGCGTTCTTCGGCCAGCAACAGCCGGGCACGCGCGTTGATGGCTTCGATGGCCGAAGCATCCAGCTGGTCATCAGTGAGACCTTGTGTACCCACCTCCAGCGACGACAAAGTTAGCTGGCGCAGTTCCCTTGAAGCCTCGGAATCCGGCCCAGACCGTTTAGCTTCCTGATTGTATCGCGAGTAGAACAACACACCCGCGTACCGCCTGAGCCGTACAACCGCATCACCGGTGTCGGGCACCAGCTTGAGAAACTCTTCGGCTTTGTCCCATTGTTCACTTTGTAGAGCCAACTGGACCAAGGCAGCAGCCGATGCGGCCGCTTCCTCGGATTGCGGCCACGTGGCCACCAAGTACTCGGCAAAAGGCTCCAGCAGTGCAATCAAGGCGGCCTGATCATCTTGGCTGGCGTCCAGCAACAAGCTATTCAAAGCGTTCAACACGACAGCCGCAGAGCGCAACCCTTTGTCTGTGCGTGGATTTTGACGCGCTAGAAACTCGCCTACCGCGATCGCTTCCCAAGGCTGTTGCTGTTTGATCAACAAGAATGCGATTCGATACTGGGCTTCGAACAGCTGGTCGCGATCATCGTCTGGACCAAACAGCCGCACGCCATCTCGCAGCAACGTCAGCGCCTGTTGTTGAGAAACATCAATCGTGTTTTGGACCTGTGCGATTTCCTCGGTCGAACCGTCAGCCTTCCGCAGCACCTCGATGCTCAGCGAATCAGTCTCAGCCTGATCGATTCGCTGTTGGGCTTCCGCCAATGCTTCCGCAAAATCCTTGACTTGCGGCAGCTCCTCGGTGTCCTTGCTGGTGTCCAGCTCGACACCCAACTTCCCCAACAGCTCTCTAGCTTCGTCCAAGTGCGCTCCGGGGGTGCGTAGCAAAGTGCGGATCTCGGACCGCGTATCTCGCACCAGACGGCTGGCCACTCGATCGTTGGGATCCCTTTGCTTGAGCTGTTCTGACCAGGCGACTTTGACCTTGGCCAACTCCAGTTGCAGCTCCAAGGCCTCAGGCGTCGTGCGTTCGTCGGCTCTCAAGCTGGACAGCCATTGTTCGGCCCGCTCAACGGCCAAGGGAAACTTTCCGCGTCCAGCCAGGAGTTTAACCAACTCGGTCGTGGCCCCAGACTGCAAAGGGCGGAGTGCGTCGATGGGCTCCAAATCGGCGATCCGCTGATAACCGTCGATGGCATCGTCGGGCATGTCCAGCAGCGCTTGAATCTCACTGCGATAAAACAACGCATAGTTACGGATACCCACCATGCGTTGTTCTTTGGCGTACAGGTCGCTAAACATCTTCAGCGCCTTGCGAAGATCCGCGGTGCGTTGAGGGTTCTTCTTCGCGCGGCTGAGCCCTCGTTCCTCGACCGATTTGGCGGACAGTAGCTGAGCCTGCCGCAAATCTTGTTGGACTCGCGTGCGATAGGCAACTTTCTCGCTGTCATTGGCGTCTGTACGAGCCCCTTTGATGCGTTCCAAGATGCCGGCCAGTTCGCCAATGGTGGTTTCGAACAGTTGGTGCGCGTCTTGGTAGAACTTGATCGCCTCCGCGTTATCTTCGTTCTCGTCTGCTTGAGCCTTCGCCTCCTCGGCACGCGTCAACAGGAGTTCGCCCAACTTCAGCCGCGCTTCGCCCCGCCGCGGGTGGTTGGTCTTCTTGACGAGAAACTCGCGCAGGGATCTTTCGGCGGCGTCCAAGCGGGCCGCGCGCCCCGAGTCGCTGGGTGGTAGAACGGCCGCGGACATGTACTGCAACATGCCCCGTTCCAGCTCCAAATCCGCTTTGAACTTCGGTCCGATACCGGATTGGCCACTTAAATCATCCAGATAAAGCAATGCCAAGTCGAACAGCTGTTCGTCGCGCAGCCGCTGGAGAAATCGCTCGTAGGGCTCTTTCGCGCAGGCTCGCCCGGTCCACACCGACCCCGACGTGATCAGGCCAGAGGACACCGACCCCGAAGTCACCAACACAGCGTAGCCGAAAGCAGTCACGAGCCCTATCAACTTGATTGCACTGTGCATGGATTCGCTTGCGAGTGAGGATAAGAATTGCCAATCGTTTTCAGATACCTAGCGCAGACTACGCATGATCTGGATACCGCTTAAGTCCATCGCCGGTGAAGACCGGCGGACTGTGGATGCACCAAGTTACGTCCGAGGCCGCGTAAAGCACCCTGCCAGGCACGCGTACCGCTTGACAACCGGCGCGATAAGGCCATTCAGTTTACGCGACTTTTCAGTGTACGTGAAAATCTCACGGCTAGCTTCCGCCAGTCAGCGTCCCGAGCTCACGATCGTGAAAATGTGGATAAGCTGCGAAGAGAAATCGTGGAGACGCGTGTGGTCGGTAGCTACAAAACAAGGCTGAGAAAAGTAATATGACATTCCCTAGACTAGCCGCGCGCGGCACGGTACTCAAGTGCGTCCGCAGTTTTCACCACGGATTGGAATGCGACCTCACCAAGCGGCTGCGCGGACACCTGGTCCAGCGCATCGCCACAGGACGCTCGCGCGTGGCCGACATTGTGGTGATGATCACAGTCACGGTCGCTGGCAGGAGGTTAGAATAGAGCTGGTACCTTGAGGAATCGACAGGCTCAGCCACCGCGGACAGAGGTTGTAGTCGCGGTTGGCCCATCGGTATCCACGTCACCGTCTGGAAATGACATGGTCAGACTTCGTCGAGATCGCTGGTACTCTGCTGATGGGCAGGGCCGTAGCCGCGCGGTCGTTGGCACACGTGTTTCAGGCACCCGCCGCCTGATCTCTTTGTGCTTCTTGCTGGCGTTGGTTATTTTCCTGATGAACAAAGCCGCCGATCCGCGGCATGTCAGCCGTGCGTTTCGCGCCCTGGGCGTGCCCTTGGAGACCGCGTCTGGAGCCAACCGCGCGGAGATCGCTGCCAACGGTGCGGCCAGTACCAAACTACCAGCGTCCCGGTGGCTCATCACTTGCCAGGATCTGGTGCCACAGCTGCTGGACGAAGCGTCCAACGCATCCATCTTGGCGCTAGGTAGCGCCTGGTTTACCGAAGTCGCCGTCGCTGACGACGACTTGCGGACACTCCGGTCGCTACGGCAGGAGAGTTTCGCGGGGCTCGAGTTACTCGGCAATCAGCTGAGCGCGCAGGACGAAGTTTGGCGAGATGAATTGGCGCGGTTCCAGCAAGAGTGGAAAACACTCTGGGCGCGGCAACTGCTGCCTGAGGCGTTGCCCAGCGGAACTGCGCCGGAAGAAGTCGGCCAGGAACTGGTGAGCACAGAACTGGCAAGTTCACTGACAGCTTATTTAGATCGCCGGCTGACCCTGAGCATGAAAAACGCAAAACCGTGGACTTCATCGGAGAAGCTGGGGTTTTGGCGTTTGCTTCAGCGCGGGCAGGGCAGGGGACGAGCCAATTCAGCAGACCAGATGGGCCGGCCAGCTCCAGCGATCAGTACCCTGCAACTGGAATCGGAAGCGGAGGTTTACCAGGCCACCAATATTCGCTTTCGAGGCTCGGTCCGGCGCGTGGAAGCTGTCCCTCGCCAGCACCCAGGTTTCGACATTGACGGCTATTGGCTGATCTGGGTGCGTGGGGCCGATGACTCGACGCAGCCAGTGGCCATCTATACCACCAATCACCAGGCTGAGCAGTTCGCCGAACGGCTCAAACAAAACCAAACTGAATTCCCCGAGATCGAGGTCTTAGGAGTGGTCGGAAAACGCTTGGCCTACAATTCCGCAGCGGGTATCCAAGTCGCGCCAACAATCTTCGCCACTCGTCTTGCCGAACAACGCATAACGTCTTTGCCAGCGGTCGCCGAACCAGCACGCATGGAAAAAGACTTGCCAAGAGCACTGGGACTGGGCGCTCTGCTAGCGGTCGCGGTGCTACTACCGATCTGGGCCGGATGGAGACACTCCTCCAAGTCTGCCCGGGCCAGACCTGGCACGGGAAAGAGGGTGTGGTGTCTATGGGCGCTCGTCATGCTTGGGAACCAGCCGGCAGTGATGGCGCAAGACAATCGATCTCCTTGGGCCGCCACTGGAGACGCCGACCAACAACGCCGGCAACTGTTGGAGGCTCGACTGCAAGACCTGTGGAAGCCCTCGATTTTGACGAGCTGGCAAGGCTACTTTGCAAACCAACAAGAGAACATTCCCGACTCAGCGCTGCAGTTGATGAATGTGCTGCGGCAAATGCAGTTCAGCAAGCTGCAACCCGCCCTCGAAGACGCTCCGATTCGCTTGCCCACGGGCCAACTTGAATTTGTGCGGCTGTCTGGTGTGGTCCGGTTTGCCATGCCGGTCCAACTGTCGGCAGACCAGCAGGAGTGGTTTCGCCGCGACGATGATGACAGCTTGTTTCAAGTGAATCTGGAGCCCTGGACTCCGGATGCCCCGGATGGGCAACCGATCCCTGTGCTGTGTCGCCAGATTCCCGCGGCATGGACGAGCGCTAGCCAGCTAAAGCAGCCGGCGCGGGTGGACGGCATCCTGATACGCGATCCCGATTCATCCACGGTGTGTTTGCTGGCTGATGCAGTGGATTGGGTGGTGCCAGCCGACAAGATGGACGACTGGACTCCCGCACTCACCAGTCCGCAGCGCTGGCTGGCTGGCCTTGGTTGCAATCTACGTTGGCTGGATCTACTCCGCCGGCACCATCAACAGCCGCTCAGTGAGGAGGAATCCACAGCCTTCTACACGTTCTTGCGGCAGCTCGATCCGCAATCCACCACGGACGCGCAATTCACCTCGGCAGCCACAATCACTGAACCGATGCAAGTACTTGCTCGACAAAAAGCGTTCTTGGGTCAGCCGATCCGATGGCGTGTGCGACTGGTGACCGGCAGCCAAGTTCGTGTGCCCCATCAACAAGACCAAGACGTATTGGGTAGCGACCACTACTACCAATTCGACGGCATGGTCGATATCGGTCAGCAGCGCATCCGTTATGAAATCGCGCGCGGTGATGATCTGGTGAGGTTCGAACGCGAATTCCCGATAACCGTGGTCATGAAGCAGCTGGATGCAAAATTCGCGCCCGCATCTGCAGCGGGTCCTGGCCAGCGCTCTTGGGAGGTGGGACAGTGGGCCGAAGTTGAGGGATGCTTTTTCCGGATGTGGAGCTATCAGTCCGAGTTGATCGCGGGCCGAAATCCAGACGCCAGGCAGGCGGCACCATTGATCGTGGCCCGTCGGCTGACCCCCACGACCGTGCGCCTGTCTCGCTCTGCCAGCCACGAAATCGGGTGGTTCGGAGTTGCCTTGGCGGCGGCCACGATCATCATCTTGGGGTCGATGCTCTTTCTGGTTTTTCAAAAAGAACCTCGCAGACGCAGGGTTGCGTCCCGCAAGTGATCAACGACAAACTCGGGCACCGATCCATCCGATCATCCCCTGCTTGACTGACCTCGATCTAGCCTCATACTCGGCAGTGTATGTTGATCCACCGACAATCGCGGCCTCTGGGCAAGTTCGTTATCTGCGGTTGAACTAGGTATGCCACTTTATCTTTGAGGGGAACGATGCGGCGAGCGAAAATAACCGTTGTGGGCGCTGGAAACGTAGGTGCGACTTGCGCTCACTGGTGTGCTGCGGCGGAATTGGGCGACGTGGTCCTGCTGGATGTTCCCCAAACAGAAGGCATGCCCGCCGGAAAGGCGCTGGATTTGATGCAAGCATCGCCCATTATGGGCTTTGATAGTCAAATCACTGGGGCCACATCTTATGAGGCTACCCAAGATAGCGACGTGGTGGTGGTGACGGCGGGAATCGCGCGGAAACCAGGCATGAGCCGAGATGATTTGTT
>JANQOL010000383.1 GCA_028289675.1 Pirellulaceae bacterium | reverse complement strand
GTTCGACGGACCTTTGAATCGTCTGAACGAGCGCAACGCGTACCGAGCGTCGCAAATCCGATATCAGCAAGCTAGTCGAGCGCTGATCGGCCAAAAGGACTTGGTGGCCAACGAAGTGCGGTCTGTATTGCGGCAATTGCAGTTGCGAAGACTCAACTTCCAGATTGCTCGGCAGCAACTGGTGGCTGCAACCAGCCAAGTGGATCAGGCTCAGATCGATCTGCGAACCAGCAAGTCCGCCGACTCCAATCTCACGCTCTTTCTGCTGCAGGCACTCCAGCAACTGCTGCAGGCCAAGAACAACTTGATCTCAGAATGGGTCGCCTATCGCGTAGAAAAGATTCGTTTGTTCACCGTGTTGGAGCTGCTCTATCTGGACGAACAAGGGCGGTGGCTGAACGAGGGCAATGGGCTAGATGATCTGGCGCAGCAAGTGGTTCTGGACACCGAGTATTTCCCGCCCGCGTTGTTTGGAAACGGAGATAGCCGTTTGGCGGATTCTCTGGGAATGCCCAGCATATCGTCCGACGATGATTCTTCGGATGTACCGTCGCCAAATCCGTCCGGAGACGATTCATCCACCGACCAACCCAATTTGGAAAACCTGCCTCTGCCTCCAGCGGAGGAGGGCTTGGACGCTGCGACCGGGCCAGATTCAGCGGCGGGAGCGGTCCGGATTGCACCGGGCGTCAATCTGCCTCAGGAGACAACTCGACCGCCGCTTGGCAAGGCCATCGCTGGCAGCCCGCCAGCAAGTCAGCAGGGCACAGGCAATCCTGAAGCCGATGATGCGATCGGTCCGGAGCCACGATCCGAAGTAAAATTGATCCCGAGTGTGCCCATCACATTCGGTTTTGAGCCCTCAGAACAAGGGTTACAATAGCTAGTACGAGACGCACGGACCATGGCCTGCGTCTTCAACGCTGGTGTTGCCCATTTGGTCGCAGGCGACATCACAAGCAAAAATGCACTGGTTGGCAAGCCGACAATCCACGCGGAATCGGTCTGCCAGAAAACCAGCCTTCGGATTTATTCACGACCAAACCAAGGCGGCCCGCTCATGAAAGCCCTCTCTCGTACCCTGCTCTTGGTCACGCTGCTGGTCGGTGGCGTGTTTGGCGTAATGCAGCTCAATCGTCTGTTGGGTAGCCAGACCAGCGAGGACAGCGCGGCCATTTACGAAGTCCAGCGGCGAACCGTTGAAGACCGCGTTGTCGAGCGCGGCACGATTGAAAGCCAAAATACCGTGCACGGAAAGTGCGAACTGCCAGGCTGGAGCAACAAGATCATCGCGATCGTGGATGAAGGCACGTTCGTCAAAAAAGGCGAACTGGTGGCGGAATTGGAGGCGGAAGAGATCGATCAAGACATCGCCCAGAAGCAAGTCGAGCTGAACGAGGCCAAAGGACAATTGGATCAGGCGATGAAGGAGATCGAGATTCAGAAGAACAAGGGCGAGAGCGACGTGGCCGACGCCGAACTGAATTGGGAACTGGCCAAATTGGATCTGACCAAATACCGCGATGGCGACTCGGTCGCCGAACTGGCCGATCAGGAGCGGGCGATCAAGGAAGCGGAGGCGGAGTTGGAAAAAATCCGCGACGAACGGAATGCCATCAAGATATTGGTCAAGAAAGGCTATCGCTCGCCGGAGCAATTGCGCGAGTACGAACTGCGCGAGCAGAGTTTCGGATTTCGCGTGGACAGTGAGAAGCAACGATTGAAGGTGTTGGAAGACTTTGACTACAAGCGAAAGATCACGGAGTTTGAAGCCAAGGCCAGGAACTTGGAGCGCGCCGTCGATCGCGCGAAAGCCACCGCGAATGCGGAAGAGTTGAAGGCTCAAGCAGCAGTGGATAATGCCAAGAGCGCCGTGTCGTTGCACGAAGCTGCTTTGAAAGAACTGCGCGGGATCAAAGATAAATGCAAGCTGATCGCGCCCCAAGATGGCACGGTGGCCTACGCCAACCAACCTTGGTTTGATCCTGAGGACCGTATTCGTGAGGGCACTACAGTTCGCCAGCAACAAGACATCTTCTATCTGCCCGACATGCAAAACATGCAAGTTCGAGTCAACGTTCACGAGTCCGTGGTCAACCGCATCGAAGTCGGACATACCGCCACAATTCGGTTGGATGCGTTCGAAGTCAAACTCAGTGGCAAGGTGACGTTCGTCTCGGAATTGGCGGCCAGTAGTTACTCCAACAACAAGAACTACGAAGCACTGGTGGTCGTCGAGGAAATCCCCGAGGGCCTGGCGCTCAAACCAGGAATGTCTGCCGCGGTGGATATCCTAGTCGGTACCTACGAAGACATCGTCGCAGTACCGATTGGCGCGATTACCGAACACTTTCAGCAGACGTTCGCCTATGTCCGCAAGGGCGGCACGTTTGAGCGGCGACGGGTCGAGACGGGCAGAATGACCCATTCCTTCGTCGAAATCCTGGAAGGCCTGGAGCCGGGCGAAACGGTGGCCTTGGACGCCTATCAGCGCGGCACAGCCGATTTTGCCGATGCGGAACGTGAAGCCGGCGGTGCGTCTTCACCGGCTCCCAAACCAGGAGCTCCCTCCTAATTCGCATTTGCACGACAGTCCGTGCGACAGAAGCCCAGCACGAAGAGCTCAGCACAAGAAGCCGCACATGAAGATTGGTGCAACCCAGCTGGCCATGTTTCGGATGGCATTGCGCGGCGTGCTAATGCACAAGTTGCGCTCTTTGCTGACTGTGTTGGGGCTGGTATTTGGCGTGGCCAGCGTCATCGTCATGCTAGCGGTCGGCGAAGGTGCCAGCCGTCAGGCACAACTGCAAATCGAAGCCTTAGGCGTCAACAATGTCATCGTCCGTAGCAAGAAACCGACCAGCGACAGCTCGGATGTCAACTTCCGATCCTTTGAGCAGTCCTACGGTCTGACCTACGATGACCTAAGGAGGGTCACCGAAACGATCAGTTCGGCCATCAAAGTTACTCCATTGCGCGAGTTTCCTCAGGAGGTGCGTTACGGTGCCGCCTCGCTGGATGCGCGTTTGGTCGGCGTCCACCCCAGTTACTTCGATACGAATCGGTTGGAGGTGGCGCGGGGACGTTTTCTGGAACCCGCGGATTTGGACAATCGAGCCAACGTGTGCGTTATCGGAGAACAGATCGCCACGGACGTCTTTCGCGGGCAGTCTCCCTTGGGGAAGTCTCTGCAAGTTGGCAATCAGCACTTCTTTCGGATCGTGGGCGTTCAAGCTTACAAGACGCCTTCGGCCGGTGCGGGCTCGAGCTTGGCCGCTCAGGATCTCAATCGAGATGTGGTCATTCCGCTGACGACCGATCGCAGCCGCATTGGAGACGTGATTGAAAAGATCGAACAAGGTAGCTTTTCGCGTCAACGTCTGGAACTCAGCCAGATCACGATACAGGTCAAAGATCGATTTCAAGTCAAATCCACGGCGGCGGCGTTGAACGGTCTACTTGCCAAGTTCCATCCTCGGGAAGACTATGCCATCACGATCCCGCTGGACCTGTTGGAGCAAGCACAAGCGACTCAGCGTATCTTCAATTTCGTGTTGGGTGCCACGGCCGCAATCTCATTGCTCGTCGGTGGCATCGGCATCATGAATATCATGCTGGCGACGGTCAGTGAGCGCACGCGAGAAATCGGCATTCGTCGAGCCCTGGGCGCCAAACAAGGCGACATCATATTGCAGTTCCTGATCGAAACGGCCTCGCTTTCGTTGTTTGGCACCGGCATCGGAGTGCTGGTCGGTCTGGGTGCACCCCGGCTCGTAACCTACTTGTCAGGTACCGAAACCATCGTGACGGCATGGTCCATCATGGTGGCCGCACTAGTTTCGCTGACCGTCGGTATCGTGTTTGGAATCTACCCGGCCCGGCAAGCGGCCAGGCTGGATCCGATCGAAGCATTGCGTCGAGCATAGATCAAACGCGATATCGCGCTACGTTTGCGTCACCACGCTGGTTGCTCGACTGGCGCGCATTTTGGCTCGCAAAATGAGCCGTTAACACAGTGGCGTTAGCGCCGAGCCGCCAGCGATCTATTCACCAGAGAGGACTTAGGAGCCAATAGGCCATCGCTGCCAACAGCACGACGGCCGTGACGACAACCCAGGCAGGTTGTCGGCTTGCGGACGTGTCGGCGTCTAAAATGTACTGCCCACAGCTCGGACAGCGTTCAGCGTCGTAGTAGACATACGCCTGGCAATAAGGGCATGGCTCCGTGCCATCGTCGTCCTGGTCGTAGTCTTCTTCGTCGTAGTCCATGTTTTCTGAAAGCGAGGATCACGAGGTGGTGGTCAAATAAGCACTCGAAGATATCCTATCGAGGTCGCGTTCACGCCATAGTCAGTGAAAGGTTGAAATCGATGAACCAAACAACAATTGTTATTTTTCGGATCTTGATAGCTTGCGTGATCTGTGGCCAGGCCGGATTCGTCACTGGGCAAGAAACGCAGCCGAGTGCGGGTAAAGTGCCGGCAACGCCCATGAAGTTTCAGGACTTGTTTGATGGTAGCACTTTGGACGGCTGGAAACATGCGGGCAACTGGGAAGTCGTTGACGGCGCCATCGAGCGAAAGGGCAAGGGCGGAAGCTTGATCTACCAAGTCGCCAAACTACCCGATGATTTTGAACTGCGATTCGAATGGAAAGTCGCCCGCGGGTCCAACAGCGGTGTGTACTATCGACCGGGACAGTACGAATATCAAATCCTCGACAACGACGTGCACGTAGATGGCAAGAATCCTCGAACGAGCGCAGCCTCGCTGTACTTCTGCATGCAGCCCTCTCATGACGCCACGCGCCCAGTTGGTCAGTGGAATCAGGGACGCGTTGTGTGTCAGGGCACCGTGATTCAGCATTGGCTCAATGGAGAAAAAGTCGTCGACCTCGATTACAGCGATGCCAAATTCAAATTCAATGTTGAATTGTTGAAAGCACGGGGCGGCGAACTGTCCGCCCGTGGAGCCTATCTGAGCTTGCAAGATCACGGTGATCCCGTGTGGTATCGCAACATACGCCTTCGAGAACGCGGCCCTGACGAAGACCTGGATCGATCGCCAGTCACGCCGGCCGAAATCAGCGAGGATGTCCTGGAAGCGGAAAGGAAGAAATTGGAAGGTATCGTCGCTCGGCGCAAACAACAACAGGCCAAGAAGAATCCATAGTCGGCGCCGCAGGGCATGAACTACCAACACACGCGTGTGCCACGGGCGGATTGCCAGCGACACGGCGCGCAATCGGGCGCGGAGTTGTTCATCGTGGAAGGCGAGTCGGCGGCCAAGACCGTCTCCGCCACGCGGGATCACGGGGTTCAGGCCGTGATTCCCATGCAGGGCAAGCCCATCAATGCTATGAAGGCCAGACGACCAGCCGTGGTGAACTACCCGCTGTTCGTGGAATTGTTCCAAGCACTGGGCTACCGCACAGGACAACCCATCGACCCTACGGAACGCCGTTTCGAACGCATCCTGTTGCTATTCGATCCAGACGCTGACGGCATTCATTGTGGCGCATTGATGCTAATGTTCTTTTATCGCACGCTACGGCCACTGTTGGAAGCGAATTGCATTGGATTGGTTCGCGCTCCACTGCATCAGATTCGGTGGCAAGACGCCGGACGCCAAACCGTGTGGTACGCCAACTCGGACGAACACCTGCGGCAACTGTTACGCGAAATTCCGGCCAATGCGGAAGTGCAGCGGACACGCTATCGCGGGCTCGGCAGTATGAATGAAGACACGATTCGCCAGACCTGCTTGGATCCCGCCACGCGGTCCCTTCATCGCGTTCAAGTAGAAGATGCCGAGGCGGCGATTGCCATGTTCGGCGGCAAGCAGTGATCGAGACTGGCAAAGCCGCGATTCCGTGGTCGCCTCGGCGCTATTGACCGTTATGATCTGTTGCTGGACTACTCGGTTTCTGGATTGATGACGCGAAACGAGATATCGGGCGTTTTCCGCCGATGGATGTCGGCGGCAATCGCCGAACGCACGACGCCTTTATAGCCTTGCAGAGCCATTTCGATCTGCGCAGGCTGATCAGGCGAAACCGGTTGGCAGGTTTGAACGGTTGCCAACAGATGACTACTGTGCGGAGCTGGCATGACGGACAACACCCACAGGTCGCGAAGACGATCATCGTGCAGTTCACCCGCCAGGACGTAGCCGAGCGTTTTTTCGACTTGGCGACACAATTGCAGTGCCTTGCGATCCGGCTTCTTTTCAAACACACGCCGCACCAGTTCGCGCGGGTCGACACCGTCCTCGGGCCCGATTTCGCCACAGTGTTGCAACATTTGCCGTTTCGATGTTCGTTTTGCCATAGGCTCCACGGATTGAGGTCAATGGGCAATTTCAATGGTCGCCTCGGTCCGCTTACTGGGAGCATCCAGCAGCTGTGCAGGTTCGCTCTCAATGCAGCAGACTTTGCAAACTCAATTGGAAAATGGGCCGAACAAGCCTGTTTCGGACCGTCGAAAGTCAAACTGCGGAATATACTGCACGCAACTTGCCCGCCTGCATCTGCCACGGCTGCGCACGAACACGTTTCACTTATCCCTTTGCTGTTTATCTGCGATCGGGCGAACCTAACATGAGCAACTCCATTAACTGGCCATCTTGTCGGTCCGTG
>JANQOL010000665.1 GCA_028289675.1 Pirellulaceae bacterium | reverse complement strand
AGTTGATGATCGTGGACGCCGCACTATTCCGGCACGGCAGTGGTTTCACCATCGGCCCGGTGACCCAAATAGCCCAAGGTAGCCGTATCCGTGGAGGTTGAGAACGCTCGGACACTGCCATCGGCGGAAGCGAAATGGCATCGTCCGACGTGCCAACTACCCCAAGAAACCAATCCGTTCCCAACGTCGTCCAGGTTGGAAACCAGCGGCACACCCGGCCCACTGACTCGCGTGCTGTTGAATACGTGGTCGCCGTTGAAAATGAATGCGTCCCAAGGAGACCTGCCGAGTAAACCGCGGGGCACGTGCATTTCACCGACCAAGAAAGTATTGCTCAATCCGTCGGTCGCGTGCTTATGAGAAATTCTGTCAAACCAGTTGACTGGCGAATCTCCCTCATCCGCACAGATGGCGCGGCTGGAAATAATCAAACCGGTACCATTGCCGCCGTAATAGAAATCGGTGGGCAGCCCAGTTGACCCCGTGGACATGTCTCCATGGTTTCCGCCGTAGTCGCCAACGGCGCCGCTGAGATTGTTGGATGTGTTGGTAGTGCATGGATAACGGCAACCGCAGGGAGCCGAACACCACCCCGTGCCTTGCGTTACGATCAGCCCGCTGCCAACCGCTGCACTCAGAGGGCGCCGCGCGGGACAGACAAACACCGACAGGTTGTAGTTCCTAACTTCGGCGGGATGATCAGCATAAGGCATGGCATAGTTCCAGCGATCTTCGGCCGCCTGCTGCTCGAGAAAGGGCATGATGCGGACCAACCAAGTCGTTTCACTGCCGCCGCACGGGTAGTACCTGTCTCCAGGACGTGGTTGATACCTGGCCGGCGGATAACACTTGAATGAACCATGAAACAGCTCCGTGGCCAAGCTGAGCTGCTTCAGGTTGTTCTGGCACTGTGCCGCACGCGCTGCCTCGCGGGCCGCTTGAACCGCAGGCAACAACAGCCCGATCAAGATGCCAATAATCGCGATAACAACCAACAGTTCGACGAGTGTAAAGCCAAGATGTCGACGCGTTCTCATGCGGTGCCTGCACAGACGAAAACATTGGGAGCAATAGACTTTCGTGAAACCTGATCTCCAAGGTTGTCGAATTCGCGCCTCAGAATTCTCAACTAGGGGGTCAGGCCGCAAAATTACGGAATTTGCCCATAATCTCGCAACCGCATTATATTCTCGCCGCGCACTCCCTTCAATTCACTGGCGCGCCGCTTAACCACCGGCACGCCAATTACGACGACGAATGGACCGACAGAGCCGGTTTGAGCCCACGTTTCATTGCGACCGTCACGACCGCACCCGATAATTCCAGCACTTTCGCGGGCCTCGACCGCCGCCAATGGGAATCGTTCAGGCGTAAGGCGAATCGCCCTCGCGGAGCCGACACGCCGCTTAGTTGGAGCGTCTCAGCACCACCAGCCAATCCTCCTGGGCGTCCTCGGGCGGAGCTCCCAAGGCTACTTTCTGGCCGCCAGAGACGTGTTTGACCTCACTCGTTTGGAGAGGCCCACCACTTCGCGGGTTGAACCACTCGACGCGGAACTGTCCGCCCGCACCGGTCAGGTCCAGATCCACGGTTCCTCCGTCGGGTAGATAGACCAAGTACACGCTGTCGGCTTTTGCCAGGCAGAACTTCCCGGGTCGATGCTCGGAGTTCCCCACTAAACCGTCCGCGTTTTCCATCTCCCAAAACGGGATGTCATGCCCGTGGAGAAATTCGATCGCCAAGCGACAGTAATCCCAGCTTTGATCGCGGCTGCGCCAGTCTTCGCACACGATGTCATTCTGATCGAACTGATAGCCAAAGTAGTATTCGTTGCCGGCACCTCCGCCCATCAACGTACCCCACAGCGTCTGCTTGCGGACTTTGTGTTGGGTGTAAACCATCTTTCCTTGACGATCGTGACCATCAAAGCCGTTGTATCCGAGATCCGGGCACTGCGCGTGGGCTGCGCTACCCGACTCGTCAAACGCCACCACCCATGGCTTGCCGGCCCGCTCCGACTCGGTCACCCATTTCACCGTCTGGGCATGCGTCGTTTCCAGACTGCTGTTTTGCAGCGATACACCTGTCAATTTTGACTTGTCTCCAAGCAGTGGACGATAGACTTGATCCTGTTGGTTGGGAAACGTGTGAACGACAATGTTGTGCCCATAGCAATCCAGATCGGCGATGTAGTTGATCATGTCCTGCTGTTGAGGCGTCGTTTGCGTGTTCTCCTCGCCTAGATTCCAGTTGAGCGCCAGATTGTGCCCGAAGCGAGCGATTAGTTCTCGGCAATACAGCTTGCGCTGCGGCCCCAGTTCGCCACCATCCAGGCTCTCGGGTTTATAGCCACCCAGGTTCTTGCCCGCGTTGTGATCGTCGTTTTCGGTTTCTTGCATTTTGAAATGCAAGTACATTCCGCGCCGCGTGCCATGATCAAACACAATTCCCCATTGGTCCAACTTGCTGCAATCGTAATGCAGTTTGTCGTCGCGATGGATGAAGGGCCACACGTTGTCGCCATCACCGCCAGCGTTGTAAGTCAGAAACGAAAACGCGTTGCAGCCTTTGCCAGACAAGTAGTTGATGGCACCGATCAACCCTTTACCGCGAGTGCCCTTCCAGGTTGGATCTCCCGGAGCCCAGTCTTGCTCATGCGCCGACCACGACTTGAGCGGTGCTTTTTTGGCTTTGCCGGCAACGGTGTTGTCGAAGTCTTGATAGGCGAGCAGTGTTTCTGGAGCATCGGCGCCCACTTTGAGAAAGTACTTGCCCGACCCGGCGAACTGCAGATAGCGTTTGCCAACGTACTGCAGCCGACCGTGAGCTCGTAGATCACGGCCTTGTTTGTCGCTCTCCAAGATCTGAATGGTCCCGGACGCCCCGTTGAACGGCGCAACAGGTTTCGCTTCCACGGTGTCATCCAAGGCCGCCAAGGCCCCTTGGTGAAACGACACCTTATAAGACCACTGGCCAATTTGATCGGGAGCAAAATGGGCACGCCAAGTCGTGCCTGCTTCCGCACCCGAGTCGCTCGCTCGGCCATCGGCGGCAAAATAGCCCGGCACTTCATAGCTGGCACCGCTCGTATGTTCAAAGCGAACGGTCATGCGATAGTCCGTGAACGGGTTCGGCTCGTTGTCTTGTTCGTGCGCGTAGGGTCCACTCAAATTCAGCGTTACTTTGTGCCAACGCTGCCGTTCCCCCATGATTTGGACCGTACCGTCGCCATCTTGCTCTCTGGGCTGCTGCAAGGGAGCATCGCTGACCGGTTGGGTGGGACTGCTGGTCGGCGCTTTGGCCACCTGAGCCTGCTTGCTCTGCTGTTTCAAAATCGGCGCAATTGCCGATCGGGTCGACTCGTCGGCCGCCGCGAAGGTTACCGCCGACCATCGGGCACGGCTAAACTCGGCCCCATCCTCACTACCAATTTGTGCGTCGACTCGAACGATGGCTCCTTCGGTGATGGTCACGTCGGTCCAAGTTTGGGCGAACTGTTCACCCTCTTGAAACATTTGTGTGGCCAGCCGATTGCGGTACTCACCAATCGACTCGTCGTCGATGGCGACTTGATAAGTTGAGCGACCACCATTTTCACCCACCGTTTTGAGTGTGACGTCATATTTTCCCGTCGGAAACGGAAACGTGCGTCCGATACTGGCTCGCTGGTGTTCGTTGGGATTGATGGCTAGCCACTTGCCCTTGTCCAAGTAGTAGTTTTGGCGCTGGCTCTCGGCGAACATACTGGCTGACATCACCAACGCTTGCGGACGATCGGCTTGCGGATCCGGTACCGGAACCACAGCAGTTGCCGCTTGGGGTGCCGGAACTACCGGTGCTTTCACAAATGGAAACGCCTCCGGCAACTCGCCCTGCTTGACCTGAACTTCGGGTCCGACGCCCTCGGGGCGTTCGAAATCACGATTCGTGGTCATCAGCCACTTATCGAACTCGAATCCATCCTCGCGCATCGAGAAATGAATCGTGTGCTCTCCTGCCTCTGCGATATCCAGGAAGATCTTATGCGGCTCGCCGCAGTGATTCTTGGCGGTGCGCTGCTTACTCTCCCAACGCCAAGTCCGTTTTCCTTGGCACCATTGCAATCGTTGCCCGCTCTCGGGCCACTGGTCATCGAAGCCCACATGCAACCCATTGTCTTCCGATCCCGTCGAATGAGCACGCACCCACACATAGTATCTTCCGGGCTGGCTAATGTGCACCTTGTAGTGCAGCACCGCCATTTTGCCGGGTTGTGGGCAGAAGTTTTCATTGCGGATCAACTTTTCACCGTGATGGCGCCGTGTGTCGGGCAAGATCTCCAGGTACGCGCCTCCGCTGGCGCCGCCTACATGGGGAGGATCGCCATCGGGTTGCAACTGAGGTGTCTCATCGGAGTTCGTCAAATAGAATGCACGTACGTCTGCCTGAGTCTGCTGAAAATAGTGCTCAGCTTCCACTGCGACGAGCCCATTCTTCTCGGCAAAAACAACCTTCTCATCCACCAGGGGTTTTTCTTGAGCGACAACAGGCATTGCCAATGCCGCTGAAAACAAGGCCAAGCCGCAGAGGGACCATCCGAGAGAATTCCAATCAATGAAGTTTTTCATTTGGTGTGGCTTTTGAGAAAGAGGAATCGGTGGAGAGGTGAGTTGAAATCTGTCGGATGAACTGCCATCGGACAGATAGTATTCCAGTGTCACGCGGGTTACACGGAAATTTTGGAGCTTGGTTCCAAGGATTGAGCCACAGCCTGGGCTACTTCCGTCGTTGAAGCAGAGCCTCCCAAGTCAGGCGTAAGCACTTGTTCGGCCGCCAAAACACTGGCGACAGCCGCCTCCAACTGCAGTCCGGCCTGGGTGCAGACGGGATCCTGGTGCTGATCGCCCAGCCAATCCATCATCATGGCGGCAGACAAAATCGTCGCCATCGGATTGGCCACGTTTTTGCCCGCCAATTGCGGGGCCGTCCCATGGGATGGTTGAAACAGCGCATGTCGCTCACCAATTTCGCCGGATGGTCCGAGTCCCAGCCCGCCGACTAAACCGGCTCCCAAGTCCGAAAGGATGTCTCCGAACTGGTTCTCCATGACCAACACATCGAAGTCCCAAGGCTTCTGCACCATGTACAGGCTCATGGCATCCACATACACCGCGTCACTGACGACATCCGCGTGGGCCGCAGCCGTTTCGAAGAAGACCTTGCGGAAGAAAGCAAAGCTGCGAAACACGTTTGCTTTATCAACACAGGTCACCATCCGCTGGCCATCGCTGGGGCGTCCCTTCCGGCGCCGAGCCAACCGGCAGGCATAGTCGACAACTTGACGTGTTCCTTGCCGCGTGACCACCAACGTGTCGGTCGCCACTTCATTACCTACTTGGCTGCCGCCTCCAAACGACGCAAACAAGCCTTCCAGGTTCTCGCGGATCACAACAAAGTCGATGCCAGGACCGGTGTCGCGCAGCGCGCAAGGAGCTCCCGGGTACAACTTCACCGGACGCACGGCGGAATGCACTCCCAAAGCGCGGCGGAGGCCAACCATCATCGTAGGTTGCACCTCAGTGCCATCCGGCTGCCGGACGTCCGGCAAACCAATCGCCGACAACAGTACGGCGTGCGCTTGCAAGCAATCTTGTAAAACTGCATCAGGCAACGTTTCGCCGGTCTCTCGATACAGTTCCGCGCCGGCGTGATGCGATGTAAACTCCAAATCCAGGCCGGGCGTATCAGCGACCAATCGGTCAAGAACGATGCGAGTAGCCGCCATGCATTCTGGGCCAATGCCGTCGCCCGGCAACAATGCGATCTTATATTGAGTCATTGAATCTTCTAGTTCGAAAAATTAAACAATCACCCGCACCGAAATTCTGACGCGAGGGACTGTCTCAAGACTTGTTGTCAGCTAGGAAACCGCTGCCGTAGCTCGGCCACTTGTTCCGGCTCCAAGAAGCGCGTCGAGTGACCTTGAAGCAGCATAAACAGCCGGGCGGTTTCCTCCAGTTCCTCGGTGGCGTACACCGCCGCATCCAAGTCTTTGCCAGCCACGACAGGTCCGTGGTTCGCCAGCAAAACGGCTTTGGCTTGCATCGCGGCTCGACCAACAGCCTCAGCCAACTTGGTATCGCCCGGAGGAAAATACGGAATCAGCGGCAGCCGCCCAATGCGCATCACATAGTAGGCCGTGATGGGTGGCAATACGTCTTCGGCATCGACGCCCGCCAGACACGACACGGCCACCGAATACGTTGAATGCAAGTGTACGATCGACTGTTCCGACTCGCGTGACTGGTACATCGCCTGGTGCAAGAACACTTCCTTCGAAGGCTGATCTCCGCTGACGACCGTACCAAGCGAATTAATCTTGGTAATGCGATCGGGATCCAACCTTCCCAGGCACGAGTTGGTTGGCGTAACGAGCATGCCATCGGGCAAACGAACGCTGATGTTGCCCGAGCTGCCTACTGTCAACCCACGGTCAAACATCGACTTCCCATGCATGACCATCCGTTCGCGCAGATCCCGTTCACTCATGCCAGCATCTCCAGCGCCGTCGCGAAGAAGTTCTCTTCGCCAAAGTTGCCCGATTTGAGCGCCAAAGCCAGTTGGTTTTGACCACTTGTCGCTTCGGTCCAAGGAACACCTGGACATATTTCCGGTCCAATGCGCAGCGCACGGATCCCCAAACGCTGAACGATCGCCCCAGATGTTTCACCACCAGCCAACACCAAACGCCGGAAATCGTGCTCGGCGGTCAGCTGCCATGCCGCTTCGCCCAGAGTCTGTTCAATGGCGTCTGCGAGGCGTTCCCCACCATGTCGTTCCTGCAACGGTCTCACTTCACCAGGTTCCATCGACGAGGCAACCATCAGTGTTTGTGCCCGGTCATGTTCGCTGACCCAGTCCAGCAAACGCGACAACTCATCCGCTTCCGGCCCCAGCATGTTGGCAACATCCAATCGCCAGGTTGGACACTTGCCTTGCATGTAGTTGACTTGCGCATTGGTCGCCGTGGAGCAACTGCCAGCCAAAATCAAGTTCCGCCCCGGAGCCGAGGGCAACTCAGGCGCCGTTCGCACTTCGTCCAACATACCGCACGCGCGATAAGCGTCTGGCAATTGCCCAGCCAAGCCCGATCCACCGGTCAGCAGCCGCAACCGCGCTGCGGGTTCGGCTAAGCGCTGCAAGTCAAGATCATCACAGGCGTCGCAAATCACGTGCCGCACGCCGCTATCGGCCAGTGACGTCAGGCGCCGGCTCACCGCTGCGTCTCCGTCGCTGAGCGTCTGCCTGTTCAACAGTCCGACCAAGCCGCACACTTGGGCCGATAGCCAACGCCTCAAGTCTGCGTCGGTCATTGGATTGAGCGGATGATCCTGCATGCCCGACTCATGCAGCAACCGATCTCCAACAAACAGGTGCCCCTGATACACCGTGCGTCCAGCGCGAGGAAAGGCTGGACAGTACAGCACCGACGACACGCTCAAGTAGTCCGCCAACGCTTCGGCCACGGGTCCGATGTTGCCCTGAGCAGTGGAATCAAACGTCGAACAATACTTAAAATAGAATCGCTCCACGCCCAACCCAAGCAGCGCTTGCAGAGCTTGCAAAGACTGAGCCACCGCCTGCTCCGCGGGAATTGCGCGAGTTTTCAAGGCGATGACCACGGCGTCATAAGCCGCCAGAGTGTCTACGTGCTCCTCGGCGGGCAGTCCCATCAGTTGGATTACGCTCAAACCGCCACCGACCAGATTAGTTGCCAAATCGGTCGCGCCGGTCACATCGTCCGCGATGCAGCCCAAGAAGGGTGTCGAGCGAGTTGTCAGGTCGGCGGCTAGCATGGTCGATGCGTTAATTGTCGATACTACTGGGATCCAATGGGTTCAACGCTCGATGGCGATCGCACGTACGGGACAGCCATCGCCCCCAATGATTTTGAGAGGCAAAGCCACAAACTCTATTTCGGCGGCTTGGATCTGATCCAGATGCGCCAGCCCTTCAACAATAACCACCTGGCCGCGAAACAAAATCTGATGCACTTCGGTGACCTCGCGCATGTTGTTGACGTCGGCTACTGAAGGCGGCTCAACGCCAAGCAATGCCACTTGCTGGTCAACCAACCAGTGAGCCAACTCGACCGAGATACGTGGCAACTCATCACGGTAGGCACTCGTCCCGTACCGCTGGTGCCAGTTGGTGCGAAACAGCAACCGCGCCCCTGGTATCAAACGGCCATCGGGTGCCAGTCCCAGTGCATCCTGTACCTGCGCTACTTCCAAGCTCTGCTTGGGAACAGCGGGTGCCAGATCGACGATCCGAGCAGGCCCAACGCACACCGACAAATTTTGCTGGTCCAGCGAAGCACCACCCGGTAGAAAATGTCCGGGAGCATCCATGTGGGTGCCAGCGTGCGAATACAGCGTCAACGTGGTGGCGTTCCAACCATCAACTTCTAAGCGTTTGGCCACCGAGACATCCACGCCAGGCATGTTCTGATCCACATTCAGACTGAGATCAATTACACGCATCGCCGTTCCCCCAATCCGCGCACCGGCTGTCCTTGTTCGGCCGATGCATAGATGGCTTCGACCACGGTCAGTGTCTTGAGGTACTCGCTGCCGCTAGTCTCAAACGGTTCGCCGCTCCGCAAACACTGCACAAAATGCTGCTGTGTAGCCAGCACGCAGTCGCCCGCAAAACCGTGCCGATTCAGCGGGTAGTCAACTCGCGTTTCACTGCCCCCCAAGGCTTGGAGGCTGAGCTGGCCACTGCCGTCTAATCGAAGCGAGCCACCGTTGCCCTCAATCAACGCCTCACCAAAAGTAAAGCGCGCGTCGGGCGACGAGGGCTCATTGAATCGATTGCCGTCCCAAGTCGCTTGGGCGCCAGAGGCGAACTCAAACAGGACCGTTCCGGCATCCTCTCCTTGGATATCCGCGTTCAACCGTCGCAAGCTGGCATACACGCCTTCAATCTCGCCGGCGAGATAACGGAACGTGTCCACAAAATGGACTCCCGTTTCAAAGA